>VGIY01000081.1 GCA_016867695.1 Candidatus Eiseniibacteriota bacterium
TGTCGACCGTGGTGAGCTCTGGGCGGAAGTGCCCGCGCGGCTCGCCCCGGGTGAGCATCGCTGGGAGGTCCGCGCCGTGGATCGGGCCGGGCAGACGGCGAGGCGGGAGATGCGCTTCACCTGGACGCCGCGCTAGCGGGCGCGGCAGGACGGGCGCGGGGCGAAACGAGAGAACGCGGAGAGCGGATGCCCGGAGGATGGCTCGACTTCGAGCAGCCCCTCGTGGAGCTGGAGCAGCGCATCGAGGACCTGCGGCTCCTCGCCTCCCGGGAGAACCTCGAGGCGGACCGGGAGCTCAAGCGCCTGGCCGAGAAGGCCGATTCGCTGCGCCGGCGCATCTTCTCCGATCTCACCCCCTGGCAGCGCGTCCAGCTCGCCCGCCACCCGCAGCGGCCCTACACGCTCGACTACATCCCGATGCTCTTCAGCGACTTCGTCGAGCTGCGCGGCGATCGCGCCTTCGCCGAGGACACGGCGATCGTCGCCGGCCTGGCCCGCTTCCGCGATCGCCCGGTGGCGGTCGTCGGACACCAGAAGGGGCGCAACACGCGCGAGAACCTGCGCCGCAACTTCGGCATGCCGCAGCCGGAGGGCTACCGCAAGGCGCTGCGGGTGATGCAGCTGGCCGAGAAGTTCGGCAATCCGGTGATCACCTTCGTCGACACCCCGGGCGCCTATCCGGGCATCGGGGCCGAGGAGCGCGGGCAGGCCGAGGCGATCGCCCGCAACGTGCGCGAGATGACCCGACTGCGCGTGCCGATCGTCGTCGTCGTCACCGGAGAGGGGGGCAGCGGAGGCGCGCTGGCGATCGCCGTGGGCGACCGCGTCTACATGCTCGAGTATGCCTTCTACTCGGTGATCTCGCCCGAGGGCTGCGCCTCGATTCTCTGGAAGACGCGCGAGAAGGCGCCCGAGGCGGCCGCCGCGCTGCGCTTCACAGCGCCCGATCTCCTCGAGATGGGCGTCGTCGACGGGCTCCTGCCCGAGCCGCCCGGCGCCGCCCATCGCTCGCCTGCGGCGGCGGCGGCGACGATCGGCGACGCGCTGGCCGGGGCGCTGGCCGAGTTGGAAGGGCTCGATCCCGGGGAGCTCGTCGAGCGGCGGCGCGCGCGCTATCTGGCGATGGGCGCCTACGCGCCCGAGCCCTGAGGCGCGGCTCCCGACTCGGCGAACTGCAGCCGGTGGAGCCTGTGGTAGAGCCCGCCGCGGGCGAGCAGCTCCTCGTGCGTGCCCCGCTCGACGATCTCGCCCCTCTCGATGGCGACGATCAGGTCGGCGTTGCGCACGGTCGCCAGACGGTGGGCGATGACGATCGCGGTGCGGTTGGCCAGGAGGCGGCGCACGGCATCCTGGACGAGCCGCTCCGACTCGGCGTCGAGCGCCGAGGTCGCCTCGTCGAGGATCAGGATCGGCGGGTTCTTCAGCAGGGCCCGGGCGATCGTCAGCCTCTGGCGCTCGCCTCCGGAGAGGCGCAGCCCGCGCTCGCCGATCAGCGTGTCGTAGCCCTCGGGCAGGGCGCAGATGAACTCGTGCGCGTTGGCGGTGCGCGCCGCCGCGCGGATCTCCTCGTCGCCGGCCGCGGGGTTCCCGATGCGGATGTTGTTGGCGATCGTCTCCTGGAAGAGCGTCGTCTCCTGCGTGACCAGCCCGATCAGCCGGCGCAGGTCGGCCAGGCGCACCTCGCGCAGGTCGACGCCGTCGATCGTCACCCGCCCCGCGGTGGGGTCGTAGAAGCGGGGGATGAGCTGGACGAGCGTCGACTTGCCGCCGCCGCTGGGCCCGACCAGGGCGACGACCTTGCCGCGCGGGATCTCGAGGTCGAGCCCGCGCAGCACCTGGCGATCCGGCTCGTAGGCGAAGGAGACCCCCTCGAGGCGCAGCGCGCGGGCGAAGCCGGGCAGCGGGCGCGGCGCGGGCGCCTCGCGCACCGTGGCCCGCGCGTCGAGCACCTCGAAGATGCGCTTGCCGGCCGCCAGGCCGTGCTGGATGTGCAGGTTGACCTGATGGAGCGCCTTCAAGGGGTGCATCATGCTCAGGAAGGCGGCCAGGAAGAGCAGGAAGTAGCCGGGCGCGGCCCCCTCGGTGACGATCCGCCGCCCGCCGATGTAGATCAGCGCCATGGCCACGGCGACGCCGGCCATCTCGGTCAGCGGCGTCCCCAGGCTGCCGAGGCGCGTCATGCGGACCAGGCTGGAGCAGTAGTCTCCAGTCTCGCGCATGAAGCGCCGCGTCTGGATCTCCTCGGCGCCGAAGGCCTTGACGATGCGGATCCCGCGCACCGTCTCGCCGACGACGGAGGTCACGCGGGCCATCTTCTCCTGCGCCGTGCGCGAGATGCGCCGCAGCGCGCCCCCCAGCCGGTCGATCAGCCAGACGCTCGGCACGAGGATGACGATCGCCCAGATGAAGAGCCGCGCGTTGGCGAAGAGCACGACGGCGAGATAGGTGAGCAGCGTGAAGCTGTGGCGCAGCAGCTCCATCAGCCCGTTGGCCACCGCGCCGCGGACGAGATCGGTGTCGTTGGTGATCCTGCTGATCAGGACGCCCGAGTGCGAGCCCTGGAAGTAGTCGAGACTGAGCCCCTGGTAGCGGGCGAAGATGCGGTCGCGGATGTCGCGTACCGCCCGCTGCTCGATGAAGACGGATAGGAAGCTCTGCGCGTACCAGCAGAGGTTCTTGAGCAGGAAGAGCAGGAGCACGAGCAGGCAGAAGCGCCCGAGCGTCTCCGCCGGGGTCGCCCCGCGAATCGTCTCCTGGAAGCGCGCCTCCAGGCGCGCGCGCAGCGAGGCGAGCGAGGGCGCGTCGGACCGCGGGGGCTCCTCGGGCTCCGCGGCGGGCCGCGGCTCCGCGGCGGGTCGTGCCTCCGTGGCGGGTCGTGCCTCCGCGGCCGGAGTCGTCAACGGATGCGCCCCCGCGCGCAGGACGATCTCGGTGAAGGGGACGATCGCCGCCAGCGTCAGGCCGCTCAGGCCGGCGGTGAGGGCCATGAAGAGCACGGTCAGGCCGAAGAGCGCCGCCCGCGGGCGATGGAAGCCCATCAGGCGCCGCCAGACGCGCAGCGCTTCCCTCGTGCCTTCCGCGATCGGGAGCTTCACCCGTTCCCGCCTTTCCCGGCCGCCAGTGTCGCCTCGATCCGGTCGAGGAGGAAATCGATTTCCTCCTCCGGCCCCGCTCCCGGAGGCGGGCAGGCCATCCGCGGGCGGAGCTCGGCGATGCGCGCGACGAAGGCCGCCGGCGCGGCGATCGCCCGCGGGCCCGGCGGCGGCGGGCGCAAGGGCCGCGCGGCCGCCGCGCGGCGGCGGCTCTCCTCGCCCAGGAGCAGCGCCTCGTGGGAGCTTCCCAACGGCGCGTAGCGCAACGGGTGGGAGGAGAGGAAGAGCGCGAGGGTCGGCACGCCGGCCGCGGCGGCCGCGTGGAGCGGTCCCGCGTCGCAGCCGACGTAGAGGGCCGCGCCGCGCAGCAGGGCGACGAATTCGGCGACGGTTGCGGGTGTGCGCGCGGGCGGGACGGGATCGAGGAGCGAGCGCAGCGCGGCGAGCGCCTCGCGGTCGGCAGGACCGGCGATCAGGCGCACCGCGCGGCCCCGCTCCCGCAGCCGCCGGACGAGCGCCGCGAAGCGCTCCGCGGGCCAGCGCTTGGCGCCTCGTCCCCCGGGGTGGAGGACGATCGCTCCCGGGGGCTCTCCCGCGCCGGCCGGCGAGGCGAGCAGCGCCGGCGGCAGGCGCAGGGGGTGCAGGGCCGGTTCCGCGCCGAGGGCCGCCAGGAGCAGCAGCGGCGCGAGCGCGTAGTGGCACTCGACCGCGGGCGCGGCGACCGCCGGGTCGAGCACCGGGCGCGATCGCGGATGATCGAAGCCGACGCGGGCGGGCGCGCCCGAGACCTGCGTCAGGAAGGCGTTGTAGAACGAGTGCGTGTCCGCGTTGCTGAGCTCGAAGGCGAACTGCCAGCCGCCGCGGCGGATGCGCGCCAGGTGCCACGGGTAGGCGGCGGGGTGGCGGATGAGCCAGCGCTTGCGCTCGACGATGAGATCGTCGACCCAGGGGCACCCGGCGAGCATCTCGCCGAAGCGGTCCCCGGTGACGATGCCGATCCGCGCCCGGGGCGCCGACTCGCGCAGCGCCTGCAGGAACGGCGTCAGCAGGATGAGATTGCCCAGCCGGTTGTCCTGGCGGACGAGCAGGATGCGCTGCGCCTCCGCGAGCGTCCGGACGGGGGAGCGGCGCGTCGGGAGGAGCCGCACGGTTAGGGGGAGCAGCCGCTCCTTCGCCCGCCGCTCGAGCCCCCTGGCCGCCGATCCCCGCCCCCCGGGGGGCAGCGCCGGGGACGCGCCGCCGCTCAGGGCCGCGGCCAGCAGGAACCAGACCACCATCGCCGGCTCCTCGTCGGTGAAGTAGCACTGGCCGAGGCCGGCGACGAGGAAGGTCGCGGCGATCGTGATCACCAGCCGGCGCCGATCCGGCGTCCGCTCCCGGGAGAGGCCGGAGCGCAGGATCGACCACCAGAGGGCCCCCAGCGCCAGCACTCCGGCCATCCCCGAGTGGGCGAGCGTGTTGAGCAGATCGTTGTGCGGGTGGCAGGTGGCCATGTAGTGGCCGGGCAGCCGGTAGAGGGGGAAGAGCGTGGGGAAGGAGCCGAGGCCCGCGCCGAAGAGCGGATGGTCGGAGAAGATCCGCAGCGCCGTGCCCCACAACCGCACCCGGGGGTCGTCTCCGACTAGCGCCAGTGAGGCCGCGCGGCCGGCGATGCCGGGGGCGAGGAGGAGCACGAGCAGCGCCGCCATGGCGAGACCCAGGGCGGGGACGAGCGCGCGCATCCGCTCCGCCCGCGGCGCCCGCCGAGCCCCCCAGGCGGAGAAGATCGCGGCGGCGGCCGCTCCGCCCGCGGCCCCGAGCCAGGCCGAGCGGGCGTGGCTTCCCAGGAGCCCGGCGCCCGTGCAGGCGAGAAGCAGGAGCGGTCCGATCCGCCGCCGGCCTCGGGAGGAGGTCCAGAGGGCCAGGGCGGCGGCGAAGCCGAGCATGATCACGCCGGCGTAGGTCAGGTGCCCCCCGAATGTGCCGACGGCCAGGAACCCGCCCGACGGGTAGCGTTCGAGCGCGCGCCCAAGCGGATCGACGCCGGCGGCGTACTGGAAGAAGCCCAGCAACCCCGCCAGACCCAGCGCCGCGAGCAGCGCCGGCAGCGCCGCCCGGCGCACCGCCGGACGGTGGAGCAGGGCGAGCCACAGGGGCAGAAGGAGCACCGGGAGATCGCCCTTCATCAGGCGCAGCGAGCGCTCCGGGTGCAGGGAGAAGACGACCGAAAGCCCCTGGACGAGGAAGTAGAAGGCGACCGCGGCGATGATGCCCGGGTGGGCGCGCAGCGCGTCGACCGTGGCGCGCGGCCGCAGCAGGCTAAGGATCGCCAGGAGGGCGATGGCCGTCTGGGCGGCGAAGATCGAGAAGGGCGCAGCCAGCCCGAAGAGCACCGCCGCCGCCACCAGGGCGCGTTCGCGGCGTCCCTCCCCGGCCGCGCCACGAGGGCCGGAACCGGCTTCCGGGCCTTGCATTGACACCCCTCTACCCCTCTGGTACCGTGCCCGGGAAGCTGTGGCCGGTGCCGATCGGAGCACCTTTCCGATTGCAGCGGGACATGTTACGGGGCCGGCCCTCGGCCCGGCAAGACGAAAGGCCCGGTCGCGGCGCCGGGCGATCGATCGGAGGCGGCTCATGATTTCGCCGGAGTTGCTGGAGATCCTCGTCTGCCCCGTCTGCAAGGGCGACCTGCAGCACGTCCGGGAGCCGGAGCGGCTGGTCTGCGCAGCCTGCCGGCTCGCCTACCCCGTCAAGGACGACATCCCGATCATGCTGCCTGAGGAGGCTGAACGCCTGGAGGGGGAACCGACCGGGTCCTGACCGGTAGGCCAGGGCACGAAGGAGCCATGCCCGCGAACCGCCGGCGTCTGATCGCCCTGGCGGCGCAGGGGCGGGGAGCGCGGTCGATCTCCGACTCGGGAGGCAGCTTGCGTCTTCATGGTCGCCGGCCGGGCCGTTGCGCGGCGGCGTGCGCGAGAGCGGGTAGAACCGCCCCTGGCCGGGCGGCGGTCGGTCGAGCCGCCCTGGCCCTGCTCGCGGCGGCGGCGCTGGCGTGCGGGCTCGCGGCGGCGCCGCGGGCGACCGGCCCCCTCGATCGATCCGCAGCGCGGAAGACCCCCTGGTTCGTCGAGGAGGCCGACGCCTCCCGCCTCGTTGTGGTCGTCGAGGCGGGGGCGCCGCTCTGGCAGCCGCTCGACGAGCGGTCGGGCCTCTACGATCTGGAGGGCTTCGACGCGCGCGACGAGCTGGCCGGGGCCCCGGTGCCGTCGTTGCGCCTCCTGGTCGCGGTGCCGCCGCGGGGGGATGTCGTCGTCGGGGCCGCGAGCGAGGGCCTGCGGGCGCTGCCGCGCTCGACGGATGAACTGGCGCGGGCGGGCGACCCGGGCTCCGACGGCGAGGGCTGGCTCGATGCCGACGCCTCGGGCCGCGTGCAGTATCGTCCCCCCTCCTGGCACGGCGACCAGCGCCTCGTCGCCCTTCGCGTGCGCCCCGTCTGGCTCGATCCCGCCGGCCGGCTATCGTCGGTCGAACGCCTGCGGATCCGCCTCGGCTTCGACGCCGGCGACGCCGCTGCTACCGGGCGTGAGGTTCCCAGTCCGCCGTTCCCGCCGCGCATGGCCTGGCCGGAGCCGGCGGCGACGGCGGCAGGCGAGGTCGCCCGCGGGGACGCCGGCCTCGTCAATCCCGGGCAGGCGCGGCTCTGGCAGCGCGTCGCCGTGCCGCCGCCCGCGAGGCTCGCCGGCCGGGGCGAGGGCTTCGAGACGGCGACGAGCCCCTGGCTGCGCCTGGAGGTGCGCAAGCGGGGCGTCTACCGGCTGACGACCGCCGACCTCTCCGCGGCGGGGATCGACCCCTCAGGCGTGGACCCGGAGGCGCTGCGGCTCTTCTGCGGGCCGGCCGGCGTGATCCCCGAGGCGGTCGACTTCCTCGATCTGCCCGACTGGATGGAGCCTTGCGCCCTCCTCGTCGAGGACGACGGGGACCATCGCTGGGACGCGCAGACGGGCGTCTACTTCCTCGCCAACGGCCCCGACGGCTGGCGCGACGATCTCGGCCTGCCCGATGTCGGGGAGGGGGACCGCTACTACGCGCACCCCTACTCGGCGAGCTTCACCTATTGGCTCTGCTGGGGCGGAGACTGGAGCGACGCGCCGCTGCGGATGCGCGCTCTCGACGCTGACCCCGGGACGCTCGACCTCCTCGAGGAAGCGGACCAGCGGCTGCACTTCGGGCGCAACGCCTTCTACGACTCCCGCCCGCGGCAGATGGGCGGCGCCTGGCCCCGCTACTTCCAGCACTCCGTCTCGGCCAGCGAGGCCGAGATCGGCGCCTCGGTCGTCGCCACCCTGCCGGGCGTCGTCCCGGAGGCGGGCGCGCGGCTGCGCGTGTCGCTGTGGGGCGCGAGCTGGGGCGTGGACGGCCTCAACAACGACCACTGGGCGAGGATCCGCGTCAACGGGGCGCTCTTCGACGAGGCCTGGTGGGAGGGCGTCGCCCGGCGCGACATCGCCGGGACGCTCGCCGTGGCGCCGCCGACGGCGCAGGTGTCCCTCTACGTGCCGCAGCGCTACGACGCCGCGCAGGCGCGCATCGGCGACAAGGTCTATCTCGATTGGGTCGAGGTCGACTATCGACGGTCTCTCGCGACGGCCAGCGACTCGCTCGACTTCTTCGCCTCCGCCGCCGAGGCGGGCTCGCGCGGGTTCCGTGTGACCGGGCTCTCCCGGCAGGACGGGTGGCTGCTGCTCGACGCCGGGGACGCCCGCGAGCCGACGCGCCTGCTGCCGCGCATCGCGGCGCGCGGGCCGGGCTACGCCGCCGAGTTCCGCGTCCAGCCGGCGGGGGAGGAGACCCATCTGGTCCTCCTGCGGGCCGATCGCGCCGCCCGGCCGGACGTCGTCGAGGTTCGGACGCCGCCCGTGGAGAGCCTGCGGGGGCGCACCGCCGCCGTCGATTACCTGATCGTCACCGCGCCGGAGCTGAGGCCCGCGGCCGAAGCGCTGGCCGCGCACCGCCGCCTCCACTTCTACGGTGAGCAGGGCGACACGCTCGTGCCGGCCGAGGTGGCCGTCGTCGAGATCGGGCAGGTCTTCGACGAATTCGCCTGGGGGCAGAGGGACCCCGCGGCGTTGCGCAACTTCCTCGCCTACGCGCGGCGCTTCTGGACCGGCGGAGCCCCCGCCGGCCGACTGAGCCACGCGCTCTTTTTCGGCGACGCGAGCGAGGACCCGCGCAACTACCGGGGCGGCGCGGCCCGGGACCTCGTGCCCAGCTATGAGTCCTACGAGTGGGTCTATCAGCTCTCGCAGTCCTGGATCCCCGGTTTCTGGGGCGACGACTGGTTCGCGCTGCTCGACGGGCCGGGCGACAGGGGGCTCGACCTGGCGGTGGGCCGGCTGCCCGCGGCCAGCCTCGCCCAGGCCACGATCATGGTGGACAAGATCATCCGCGCCGAGACCGAACCGCCGCCGGGTCCCTGGAAGACGAGGATGATCTTTGCCGCCGACGACGTCTGCCAGGGCAACGAGGTCGACAACATCGGCTACGCCCACATGGTGCAGACCGAGTCGCTGACCCGCCTCGGGGTGCCCGCGGGAACGACCCTGGAGAAGCTCTACCTCTACGAGTACGGCAGCGAGTGCCGCTACGAGCGCAAGCCGCAGGCGACGGCCGATCTCCTGGCGGCGATCGAGCGCGGCGCGCTGCTCTTCAACTTCGTCGGCCACGGCAGCGAGATCCAGCTCGCCGACGAGCGCCTGCTGGACAACTCCTCCATCGCCGGGCTGGCCAACACCCACCGCCCCTTCCTGATGATCACCGCCTCCTGCGCGGTGGGGCGCTTCACCCACGGGGGAGCGGGGCTCGCCCTGCAGGCCCTGCGCATGCCCTCGGCCGGCGCGCTGGGAGTCGTCAGCGCCAGCTCGAGCGCCTCGAGCGCCTACAACTACACGCTCAACCTCCTCCTCCTGCAGCAGCTCTTCGCCGACGGGGATCTGCTGCGCCCGCGCTCGTTCGGGGCGGCGATGCGCCGCGCCAAGACGCTCAACGCGCGGGACAACGACCGGCGCTACAACCTGCTCGGCGATCCCGGCTCGCGCTTCCTGATGCCCGCCCACGCCCTGGCGCTGCGGCTCGAGGACGTGCCCGGCGTGCCCGCGGGGGCCGACACGCTGATCCGCGGCGCGCCGGCCACGCTGCGCGGTCGCGTGCTCGACCCCGGCGGCGCGACCGCGGTCGACTTCCAGGGCACGGTCGAGCTGCGGGTGCTCGACTCCGACATCCACCGCAGCCCCGTCCCGAGCATCCCCTCGCGCGACTACCGGCTGCCGGGCGCGCGGATCTTCTCGGGCACGGCGACGGTGACCGGCGGGGAGTTCTCCTGTCCCTTCTTCGTGCCGACGGCGCTGCGCACCGGCGCGCGCGGAGCGGCGGGCATCCAGGCCTACGCCCTGGCGGGCGGCTCGGGGGGCACCGCGGACGCCACGGGCGCGCTGGCGGGCCTCTTCATCCCCGAGAAGCGCGAACCGGCCCCCGGCGACACGCTGGGGCCGGTCATC
>VGIY01000082.1 GCA_016867695.1 Candidatus Eiseniibacteriota bacterium
CGCTGCGCGCGCTGCTCGAGGAGACGGTCGGGCGCGAGGGCCTGCTGTCGGCGGACGAGCTCGACCGGATCTGCGACCTGCAGGCCTTCCTGGCCCACCTCGATCCCGTCTTCGAGCGCGTCCTGGACACCGGTTGGGCGCGCCCCGGCGAGGCGCCGCGGCCCGGCGCCGGCGGGTAGCCCGGTGACGCCCGGCGCCCCCGTCCCCCACTCCCGGCGCGCGCGCTGGCTCCTCGGGCTGACCGCGCCCATCTGGGTCGCCCCCTTCCTGCTCGCCCAGGCGATGCGGCTCTGCGCCGCCGGCCTCCTGGCGCTCGTCGAGGAGCTGCGCGGCCGTCCGCTGGCCGCTCCGCCCGCCGTCCTCTGGCTCCTGGGGCTTCCGGCGCTGGCGCTCTTCCCCGCCGCCGTCGGCCTGCGCGGCCTGCTCTACCTGCTCTACGGGCTGGGGCGCTCCGCGCTGCCGCTCCGCTGGCGCCCGCCGCGCCGCGGCCGCGCCCTGGCGCTCTGCACGGTCGCCGGGCTGCTGGCGGTGGCCCTGCTGCCCCTCTGGCTGCCCGTCGCCCTCGCCCTCTGGCTGGGTCGCTGGGTCGTCGGCCGGCTGCTCGTGCCGGAGTTCGCCCGCGCGCTGCGCCGCGACCCCGGGCCGCGCGAAGAGCCGATGGTCGTCTTCGTCGGGCTGCGCTACCTCTTCAGCGCCCGCCAGACGGCGCTCCACTCGGCGACCCACTACTACGCCGCCGGGGGCATCGCCCTCGGGGTCTGCGCCCTGATCGTGGTCCTCTCGGTGATGAGCGGCTTCGACCGCGAGGTGCGCGAGCGCATCGTCGGCACGAACGCCCACGTCATCGTGCTGCGCTTCGGCCAGCAGGGCCTCGCCCGCCCCGACAGCCTGGCGGCGATCATCGCCGGGCACCCCGAGGCGCTCGCCACCGCCCCCTTCGTCTTCGGCAAGGCGATGGTCTCGGCCGGCGGGGGGGCCGAGGGGGTGATGATCAAGGGCATCGACTGGGAGGCGGAGTCGAGCGTCACCGCGCTGGCCCGCTTCACCGGGGATCCGCCCGGCGATCCGGGATTGAAGCCGGGGCCGGGGCGCACGCCGGGCGTCATCCTGGGCAAGCAGATCGCCGAGAACCTGGGGCTCTACATGGGCGACGAGGTCATCCTGGTCAGCCCCGCGGAGACCCGCCGCACGCCGCTCGGCTTCATCCCCCGCATGCGCCGCTTCGTGCTCGTCGGCCTCTTCGCCTCGGGCATGTACGAGTACGACGCCAGCCTGGCCTTCATCGATCTGGCCGAGGCGCGCAGCTTCTTCGGCCTCGAGGGCGACCGGGTCACGGGCATCGAGGTGCGCCTGCGCGACATGAACCGCGCGCCGCCGGTCGCCGACGAGATCGTCGCCATGCTCGGCGGCTTCCCGCTGCGCGCCAACAACTGGATCGAGCTCAACGCGAACCTCTTCGCCTGGATGCGCACCGAGAAGCGGGCCATGTTCGTCATCCTGATCATGATCATCCTCGTGGCCGGGTTCAGCATCACCAGCACGCTGATCATGCTGGTGACGGAGAAGCGCCGGGAGATCGGCATCCTCATGTCCATGGGGGCCACCCGGGCGGGGATCCTGCGCATCTTCGTCCTCGAGGGCTGGGTGATGGCCTGCGCCGGGACGGCGCTGGGCACGGGGCTCGGGCTCGCCCTCTGCCACGTCCTGGAGCGCTACAAGATCATCCGCCTGCCGGCCGACATCTACTTCATCGACACCCTCCCGGTGCGGGTGGAGTGGGGCGACATCGGCATCATCGTCGCCTCCGTCCTGGCCATCTCCGCCCTCTCGACGCTGCTGCCGGCCTGGAAGGCGGCGCAGCTCGATCCCGTGGAGGCGATCCGCTCCGAGTAGCGGGCCGGCAACCGCGGAGGAGACCGAAACTTGGAAGCGGTCTGCAGCGTTCAAGGCTTGTGCAAGAGCTACGCCTCCGGGGCCGGGCGACTGGAGGTGCTCCGGGGCGTGGATCTCTCGCTGCGGCCGGGGGAGGTGGCCGCGGTCCTGGGCGCGTCGGGCTCCGGCAAGTCGACCCTCCTGCAGCTCATCGGCGGGCTCGACCGGCCCGACGCGGGGACGATCCGCTACGGCGACAGGGAGGTGACGCGACTGGACGACGAGGAGCGGGCGGCGCTACGGAATCGCTACGTCGGCTTCGTCTTCCAGCACCATCACCTGATGGCGGAGTTCAGCGCCCTCGAGAACATCGCCATTCCGCTGCTGGTGGCCGGCGCCTCCCGGACGGCGGCCTGGGCGCGGGCGGGCGAGCTGCTCGAGCTGATCGGGCTGCAGGCGCGGGCGACGCACCGCCCGGCGCAGCTCTCGGGCGGGGAGCAGCAGCGCGTGGCGCTGGCCCGGGCGCTGGCCAACCGGCCGCGGCTGGTCCTGGCCGACGAGCCGACGGGCAACCTGGATCGGGCCACTGGAGAAGCCCTGCACGAGTTGCTATATTCCGTCGCCCGCCGGTGGCGGCAGAGCTGGCTCGTGGCGACGCACAATGAATACCTGGCCGGAATGGCCGATACTCGGTGGAGGCTGGAAGAGGGCGTGCTCAGCCCCTGGGAGGACCCGGTGGGCGGGGCGCCCGCAGGCCCCTCGCGACCGGAGGGGGGGATGAGCCGATGAAGTGCCAGAGCTGCGCCCAGGCCGAGGCCACGGTGCACATCAAGGAAGTCAAGAACGAGCAGGTGACGGAGATGCACCTGTGCGAGAAGTGCGCCTACGAGAAGGGCTACCGCACGATCGTGCTCCAGGACAAGAGCTCGCTGGCCAGCCAGCTGATCTGGATGGCCGAGAGCCTCTACCCGGAGGGCACGGGCGCGCTGGGGCAGGTGCGCTGCTCCCACTGCGGCCTCTCCTACAGCGAGTTCGTGCAGATGGGCCGCCTCGGATGTGAAACCTGCTACAGGGATTTCGAGAAACAGCTCAAGCAGGTGCTGAGGCGGATCCACGGCTCGATCCGCCACGTCGGCAAGGCGCCCGGCAAGGAGGGCCTGCTCTTCGAGCGCCGCCGCGAGCTGCAGAAGCTGCGCGAGGACCTCGAGCGGGCCATCGAACGGGAGGAGTACGAGCGCGCCGCCGGACTGCGCGACCAGATCCGGCTCCTCGAGGCCCAGGGAGAGGCGGAGGCCGAGCCCAGCCAGTCGGCCGGACGGGAGGCGCAGGCATGACCTCTCCGGCCGCCGAGATGCTCGCCGCCCGCGGGCAGTGGTTCGCGGCGCCGGGACCGCTGGGGGAGGCGATCCTTAGCACGCGCGTGCGCTTGGCGCGCAATGTGCGCGGGCTGCGCTTCCCGCCGCGCGCCCTGCCCGAGGAGCTCGAGGGGGTCCTCCACCGGGTCGAGGCCGCGGCGGGGCAGGTGCCGATGCTGCGCGGGGGGCGCTTCCTGGCCATGGAGCGGCTGAGCGCCCTCGAGCGGCAGTTCCTGCTCGAGCGCCACCTGGCGAGCCACGATCTGGCCAGCGACGGGGCCCGCCGCGGCCTCTGCTGCTCGGCCGACGAGAGCGCCGCCCTGCTGGTCAATGAAGAGGACCATCTGCGCATCCAGGCCCTGCGCGCCGGCTTCCAGCTCGACGCCTGCTTCGCGGCGGCGACCGCCCTCGAGGATCAGCTGGAGAGCCATCTGGAGTACGCCTTCGCCGACGACTTCGGCTACCTGACCGCCTGCCCGACCAACGTCGGCACCGGCCTGCGCGCCTCGGTGCTGATCCACCTGCCGGCGCTGGTGCTCACCCGGCGGATCAAGAAGGTCCTCAGCGGCGTGGCCCAGGTGGGGCTGGCCGTGCGCGGCTTCTACGGCGAGGGCACCGACGTGCTGGGCCACTTCTTCCAGATCTCGAACCAGATCACCCTGGGCGAGAAGGAGGCGCAGACGCTGCTCAACCTCGAGCGCGTCGTCCACCAGCTGCTCGAGCAGGAGGCGCGCGCCAGAGAAGTCCTGCTCAAGGACGCCGGCGATCAGATCGAGGACAAGGTGCGCCGCGCCCACGGAACCCTGACCCAGGCCCATCTGCTCAGCGCGGAGGAGGCGATCGGTCTCGCCTCGGCGCTGCGCCTGGGCCTGACCCTGGAGCTGGAGGGCCTACCCTCCGTCTCGGCGATCAACGACATCCTGCTCCACGCCCAGCCGGCCCACCTGCAGCTGCGCGTCGGGCAGGTCATGGACGCCCCGGCGCGCCAGCGCGCCAGGGCGCGCCTCGTGCGCGAGCGCCTGGGGCAGTCCCGGGCGGCCTAGGACCGCGACCGGCGCCGAGCCGCGCCGTCAGGAAGGGAAGCGCAGCCCATGCACGACAAGTTCACGGAGCGCGTGCGCAAGGTGATCTTCCTCGCCCGCGAGGAGGCGAGCCGCCTGCAGAGCGACTCGATCGGCACCGAGCACCTGCTGCTCGGGCTGCTGCGCGAGGGCGAGGGCATCGCCGCCACCGTGCTGCAGAACCTGGGGCTCGACCTGGACGGCATCCGCCAGGCGGTCGAGAACATGGTCGCCCACCAGGGGGGCACGATCACGATCGGCGAGATCCCCTTCACCTCGAACGCCAAGCGGGTGCTCGAGCTGGCCGTCGACGAGGCGCGCCAGATGGGCCACAACTATGTCGGCACCGAGCATCTCCTGCTCGGGCTGATCCGCGAGGGGGAGGGGGTCGCCGCCAAGGTGCTGCTGGACATGAACGTCGAGCGCAAGCGGGTGCGCGAGGAGACGCTGAAGCTGCTCGGCGGCCACCCCGGCGCGCCGCAGCCCGAGGCCGAGGAGCGCCCGGAGACGCCGAGCCTGAACCAGTTCGGCCGCGACCTGACGCAGCTGGCCCGGGAGGGCAAGCTCGACCCGGTCTTCGGCCGCGAGGCGGAGATCGAACGGGTCATCCAGATCCTCTGCCGGCGCAAGAAGAACAACCCCGTCCTCATCGGCGAGCCGGGCGTGGGCAAGACGGCGATCGTCGAGGGGCTGGCCCAGCGCATCGTCGAGGGCAAGGTGCCCGAGCTGCTGCGCAGCCGCCGCCTGGTGACGCTGGACCTGGCCAGCGTGGTCGCGGGAACCAAGTACCGCGGGCAGTTCGAGGAGCGCCTCAAGGGGATCATGAACGAGCTGCGCGAGTCGCAGGACGCGATCATCTTCATCGACGAGCTGCACACGATCGTCGGCGCCGGCGGCGCCGAGGGGGCGATCGACGCCTCGAACATGCTCAAGCCGGCCCTCTCCCGCGGCGAGCTGCAGTGCGTCGGCGCCACCACCCTCGACGAGTACCGCAAGTACATCGAGAAGGATGGCGCCCTCGATCGGCGCTTCCAGCCCGTGCTCGTCGACCCGCCCAGCGTCGAGGAGACGATCCAGATCCTGCGCGGGCTGCGGGACAAGTACGAGGCCCACCACCGGGTCCAGTACCGCGACGATGCGCTGGTCGCCGCCGCCCGGCTGAGCGATCGCTACGTGGCCGACCGCTACCTGCCGGACAAGGCCATCGACGTCATCGACGAGGCGGGTGCGCGGGCGCGCCTGTCGCAGAACACCTTCCCGCTCGAGCTGCGCGAGCTGGACCGCAAGATCGAGCAGATCGCCCTGGAGAAGGAGGCGGCGATCCGCGCCCAGGAGTACGAGAAGGCGGCCGGGCTGCGCGACCGGGAGAAGGCGCTGCGCCAGGAGTACTACCGCATCAAGAAGGAGTGGAACGAGGAGAAGAGCACGCAGCGCACCTGGGTCGCCGAGGAGGACATCGCCTTCGTCCTCTCGCGCATGACCAAGATCCCCGTCTCGCGCATCGGCGAGGAGGAGTCGGCCAAGCTGCTGCGCATGGAGGAGGAGCTGGGCCGCCAGGTCGTCGGCCAGCAGGAGGCGGTCCACGCCATCGCCAAGGCGATCCGCCGCAATCGGGCCGGGCTGCGGGACCCGCGCCGGCCGATCGGCACCTTCATGTTCCTCGGCCCGACCGGCGTGGGCAAGACCGAACTGGCCCGCGTGCTGGCCCGCTATCTCTTTGACGATCCCGACGCGCTCGTGCGCATCGACATGAGCGAGTTCATGGAGAAGTTCGCCGTCAGCCGGCTGGTGGGGGCGCCTCCCGGCTACGTCGGCTACGAGGAGGGGGGGCAGCTGACCGAGAAGGTGCGCCGCAAGCCCTACTCGGTGGTGCTGCTCGACGAGATCGAGAAGGCCCATCCCGACGTCTTCAACATCCTGCTGCAGGTGCTCGAGGACGGCTTGCTGACCGACAGCCTGAAGCGCAAGGTCAGCTTCAAGAACTGCGTCCTGATCATGACCAGCAACATCGGCGCCCGCCGCCTGCGCGGACGGGGCGGTCTCGGTTTCTCCCGCGACGACGCCCAGGGGACCTACGACAAGATGAAGCAGACGGTCATGGAGGAAGTGCGCAAGATCTTCAACCCCGAGTTCCTCAACCGCCTCGACGAGATCATCGTCTTCCGCTCCCTCGACCAGACGCACATGCAGGCGATCATCGAGCTGCTCTTCGAGCAGGTACGCGGGCGGCTGGCCGACTCGGGGATGGATCTCGTCCTCACGCCCGAGGCGGCGGCGCTGCTCCTCGAGAAGGGCTTCGACGCCGACCTGGGGGCGCGCCCGATGCGCCGGGCACTGCAACGCTACATCGAGGATCCGCTCTCCGAGGAGGTCCTCAGGGGCAACTTGCGGTCGGGGCAGCGCGTGCTCGTCGTCCGCCGCGGCGACGATCTCGCCTTCGAGGCCGCCCCGGCGGAGCCGGCGGGCGGCCCCTCGGCCGGCGGCGAGGGACCGGCGGAGGCGCAGCCGCAGGACTCCCTGCTCAGCGGGCAGGGCGGCTAGGGGCGAAAGCCCCGGCCAAATCGGGAAGGGACAGGATGTCCGCACTCCACATCGCCGACCCCCGCCGCCGGCGGGGGGCCGTCCGGCGCGCTCCGCGCCGGACGGGTCTCCTCCTCCCGCTCCTGCTCGGGGGGCTCTGCGCCCTGCCCGCCCTCGGCCCGCAGCCGGCCGAGGCGCAGGCGACGCGGCTGAGCGCGCTGCGCCTCGAGGGCCTGGCGCGCGTCGACTCGGCCCTCGTGCGCGAGACGATGGGACTCGCCCCGGACGAGTCCCTGGCTCCGGCGCGGATCTCGCGAGGCGTGCGCGCCCTCTACGGTCTGGGGCTCTTCGAGCAGATCGATGTCGAGCTCTCCGAGGAGGGCCCCGAGCGGGCCGGCCTGACGCTGCGTCTGACCGAGCGGCCGACGATCCGCGAGCTCGTCTTCGCCGGCCAGAAGTTCCTCGGCGCCCAGGACCTGCGCGAGCACTCCGGCCTGCGGGAGGGGGAGACGCTCACCGGGGCGAAGCTCTTCCGCGCTCAACGCGGCATCGAGCAGGCCTACCGCACCGAGGGCTACGCCAAGGCGGCGGTCGACGTGGAGGCCCTGCCCGACTCGACGGGACGCCAGGTCTCGGTGCGCTTCGAGATCGACGAGAACAGCCGGGTCAAGGTGCGCGAGATCCTCTTCCAGGGCCGGAGCGCCTTCAGCGAGAAGACGCTGCGCGGCGAGATCGCCACGCGCCCCGGCGGGTTCCTGCGCAAGGGCCGCTTCACCCGCGAGAAGCTGGCCGAGGATGTCACCCTGCTGGTCGACTACTACCGCAACCATGGCTACAAGGACGTCCGCGTGACCAGCGACGAGCCCCTGTTCAGCGAAGACGGGGAGGGGGTCACCGTCGGCTTCAGCATCGAGGAGGGGCCGCGCTTCGTCTTCCTGGAGCCGCGCTGGGAAGGGGCGACGGTATTCGATGCCGAGACGCTGATGGCGGAGACGCTCTTCGGCGCCGGCGAGCCCTACAGCCAGGGGCGCGTCGACGGCTCGGTGGCCGCCGCCGCGGCGCTCTACACGGAACGGGGCTACCTGACCGAGCTGCGCATCGACCCGGGGCTCGAGGTCGCCGGGGACAGCGTGCGCGTCGTCTTCCGCGTCGTCGAGGGGGAGCCCTCGCACGTGGGGCGGGTGCGCGTCGTCGGCAACACCTCGACCAAGGAGCGGGTCATCCGCCGCGAGCTGAGCCTCTATCCGGGCAGCCTCCTGCGCCGCAGCCTGCTGCTGCGCTCGCAGCGGGACGCCTTCGCCACCGGGCACTTCGAGGATGTGCAGATCGAGTTCGAGCCCGCCGACGAGCCCTCCGAGGTCGACGTCGTCTTCCGCGTCAAGGAGAAGAGCTCGGTGGTCGCCCAGGCGGGCGCCGGCTACTCCAGCCAGGCGGGGCTGACCGGCTTCCTGGAGTTCGGGCACACCAACCTGTTCGGCAACGGCCAGAGCCTGCGGATGAAGCTCGAGCGGGGCGGGCGGCGCGACTACTACGACCTCTCCTTCACCGAGCCCTGGCTCTACGGCCGCCCCGTCTCGGCGGGCGCCGTAATCTACAAGACCGAATCCTTCCGCGAGATCTACACCGGGGCGAGCCGGGACGACGGCTACTGGCAGAAGCGCGCCGGGGGCGGCGTGCGCGTCGGCTTCCCCTGGTTCCTGCCCTACCCCGACTACACGCGCATCTCCTTCGGCTACTCCTTCAGCGATACCCGCTACCGGGATCTGAACGCTCTGCCCGCCGAGACGCAGGCGCTGCTGCGCCAGGGCGCCGGCCAGATCTCGCGCCTCTTCGTCTCCCTCTATCGCAACTCGACCGACAACCCCTTCCACCCGACGCTCGGCGGCCGGACCACGCTGCGCGGCGAATTCAACGGCCGCCCGCTCGGTGGCGACATGAACTACTACCTGGCCAGCATCGATCACCGCCAGTACTTCGTGCCCGTCTGGAAGCCGGTGCTCATGTTGCGCTGGCGGTTGGGTGCGCTCGACACCTACGGGCGCGGCGACCGCATGCCCCAGGCGGAGCGCTTCCGGCTGGGCGGGACCGCCGGCGGCGACTACCTGCGCGGCTACAAGGACTACTACCTCGTCCCGGAGGAGAACGTCTACCTCAGCCCCACGACCGGGCAGGAGGTTCGCTTCCCGGGCGGCAAGGTCATGTTCGGCTTCACTGGAGAGCTGCAGTTCCCGATCGTCAATCCGGTCTACGGTGCCCTCTTCCTCGACGCCGGCGACGCCTGGAACTCCTTCTACGACGCGACGCTTTCGGCGATGAAGTTCGGCGCCGGCTTCGGAGTGACGCTCGAGATCCCCATGCTCGGCCCGCTGGGCTTCTACTACGCCTACGGCAGCGAGACGCGCAAGTGGATCACCCACTTCGCGTTCGGGACGCAGCTCTAGCCAAGAAAGCGCTGGCGGCGGCGCCCCGCATTGGCTAGGCTCCATCGATCGGCCAACGGCCCCGGGAGGGAGGTTAGCGATGAAGCACCGTGTCGTCTGGGCGTGCGCCTGCGCCCTCTTCCTTGCCCTGCCGGCCGCGGCCGACCTGCGCATCGCCTTCGTCAACAGCGAGTCGATC
>VGIY01000083.1 GCA_016867695.1 Candidatus Eiseniibacteriota bacterium
TCGAAGCCGGCGACTGCGCCGCGCTGGTCGGCCGTCTGGAACGAGGCGAATCGCCCGCGGCCGCGTGGGTCACCGGGCTCGGGCGGGCGATCCACGACCTCGACCTGCGGATGGCCGACGCGCGCACGCGACTGCGAGGCGCATTCCGCTGCGAGGTGATGAACGCGTTGGGCATGCTGATGTTCATCAAGCAGCCGCTCTTCGTTGAGCACGGCGTGCTCGACCACGAGCTGATCACGAAGGGGGCCTGGGGCGGATTCGCGGCGCGGATCGACCCGCAGCGGCTGGTGTTCGAGGTCCTGGACGACCTCTTCACCAACGCCGTCCGGGCGATGGCGGGCCGCCCGGTGCGCAGGATGACGGTGAGCGTGGAGCGCCAGGGACGGATGGTCGCCATCCGCGTCGCCGACACCGGGCCGGGGATCGACCCTTCTCTCGTTCCGCCGCTCTTCGAGCGCGGCGTGACGACGCGCGACCGGGGCGGCGGCATGGGGCTCTTCCTGGCGCGCCAGACGCTGGAGGAGTTCGGCGGCCGGATCTACCTCGAGCGCAACGAGCCCGAGGGAGGGGCGACCTTCGTCGTCGAGATCCCCGCCGCGAACGCCGGCCCGGGAGGCGCGCCGGCGGAGTCCCCGGACGGCGCTACGGCCCGAGCGTTCCCGCCAGCAGGGCGAACCAGCTTGACGACAGGGCCGCCAGCGGCCCGATCAGGCCCACCGCCGGAGACAGCGCCGTCGCCACGCCGGCGATCGTGATCGGCGTTTTCAGCTTGCCCATGAGCTGCTCGGCACGATCGGCTCGCGCCGCACGGCGATCATCTCGGCCGCGATGCTGACGGCGATCTCGGCCGGCGTGCGGCTGCCGATCTGGACGCCGATCGGCGCGCGCAGCCGCCCGAGCGCCTTATCGGTGTACCCGTCGCGGCGCAGCCGGGCGAGGATCTCGGCCACCTTCCGGCGGCTGCCGAGCATGCCCAGGTAGCGCAGCGGCCGCCCGGCGAGTTGCCGCAGGACCTCCTCGTCGGCCCGGTGCGAGGGTGTGCAGATGATCGCATACACATCCGGGCCGTCGGGGATCCGTGAACCCGCCTCGCCGAAGGGGACGATCACCTTCGCGCGCGCCCACTCGTTGGCGGCCAGCGTCGCGACCTCGGGTCGGTCGTCGAGGACGGTGATGTGGAAGTCGAGCGCGGCGAGCACGCGCGAGAGCGCGAGGCTCACGTGCCCCCCTCCGCAGAGGTAGACGCGTCCCGCCGGGCCGAAGACCTCGCGGTAGGCGGCGCCCGCCGCGGCGTCGCCGCCAGGGTCGACCGCGCTGCCGGGCACCGTCTCGGCGGCAATCGCGGTCCCGGGATCGGACGCTGCGATCCCGCGCGCGTCCGCGCCCGGCGTCACGCGCAGCGCATCCTCTCCGATGGCGAGGGTCCCCGGTTCCCCGCTCTCCGCCATGCGCAGCAGCGCCTCGAGCGCGGGACGATCGGCCCTTCCGCAAGGCCGCAGCCAGACGGTCTGCTCGCCGCCGCAGAGCTGCCCCGAGGCGTGCTCGCTGTCGCTGCGGTGCACGCGGCGCTCGAAGGAGGCGCGCGGCTCCGGGCCGGCGAGACGCCGGCGCGCCAGATCGACCAGCTCGGCCTCGACCCCGCCGCCGCCGATCGTGCCGGCCAGGCGGCCTGTCGCGGTCACGGCCATCTTGAACCCGGGCGCCCCCGCGGTCGAGCCGCTCGCCTCCGTGACGATGAGCAGCATCGCCGGCTCGCCGCGGGTGAGCGCGTCGTGGAGGCACCGCCAGACTTCGCTTCCAATCATGATCCTGATCCTCGCTCCCGCCGCCGGCGCACGATCTCGGCGGGCGCCGCGCGCCGTCCGCGGCGGAGTCTACCGCAGCAGGACCTCGCAGAGCGCGTAGGAGACGGCCATCAGCGACGAGAAGATGGCGCTGGCCGCGAAGCGCTGGCGCGCCGGCAGCCGGTTCTGGATGACGTAGTTGCCGAGCGCCGTCAGCGGCAGGTTGACCGCGAAGGAGCGCGCGCCGACGAGCAGCAGGGCGGGAGTGATCTCGCTCCAGAGCCCCGCGCCGAGCTTCAGGAACAGCAGATGCCGCGCGATCCAGAGCGGATTGAAGTAGAGCAGCGCCGCCAGCGCGCGTCGCCAGCGCGCGAGCACGCCGGCGCCGGATGCGGCGCCCGAGGCGTCGCCCGAGGCGTCGCCTGCCCTCCCGGCGCCCCGCCCGTCGGCGGCGGACTCGCGCGGGAAGCGCCGATCGATCCAGCGGAACCAGGCCGGCACCTCCCGGGCGTAGAGCGTGCCGCCGATCAGGGCGAGGGCGAGGGCGCGGGTGAGCACGAACTCGCCCCGGATGAGCATCCCCGCCGTGTCGCCCAGCGAGTAGATGAGCGCCCCGCGCAGCATCTCGCGCGGCTCCAGTCCGCGGATCACGCCCGTCCCCCCCCGCTGCGGCGCGGAGCCCGCGGCCGCCTCACGCCCGCTGATCACGCCCCCGCCTCGTCCTGCCCGGCGAGCCACAGCAACGCGCGCTCCGGCGTCAGCGGCGCGGTGAAGGGCGGCACCCCGCCCGGGCGGGCGGCGCGCAGCGCCTCCCGCAGCGCGAAGAAGCCGCCGATGCCGTAGAGCAGCGGCGGCTCGCCGATCGCCTTCGAGGCGAAGAGCCCGCCCGGGTGGTCCGCGTCCTCGAGGAAGCGGACCTCGATCTCGCGCGGCGCGAAGTCGAGATCGGGGACCTTGTAGGTCGTCAGCGTGTCGGTCTCGAGCGCGCCTGCGGCGTCGTGGCGCACATCCTCGATCGTCATCCAGCCGAGTCCCTGGACGATCCCCCCCTCGGCCTGCCCGAGATCGGCCAGCGGATCGAGGAGGCGGCCACCGTCGTGGACCGCGCGCACGGCGTCGATCGTGTAGGTGCCGAGCAGCGCATCGACGGTCGCTTCGACCACCGCCGCGCCGTAGACATGGTAGGCGAAGGGCTCGCCCTTCTCGCGCGAGCGGTCGAAGCCGATCCCCGGCGTGGCGTAGTGCGCGTGGGCCGAGAGGTTGACGCGCGCGCGATGGGCCTCGCGGACGAGCGTCTCCCAGTCCAGGTCGATCGGCCGGCCGCTGACGAGCACCCGCCCGCCGTCGAAGCCGACATCGTCGGACGAGCAGCCGGCGCGCGCTGCGGCCGCGCCGCGCAGTCGCCCGGCGATCTCGAGGCAGGCGAGCCGCGTCGCCTGCCCGTTGAGGTCGGCGCCGGTGCTGGCCGCCGTCGGCGAGGTGTTGGCGTTGCGCATCGTGTTCGTGCTCTCCACCTTCACGCGCTCGACGCCTACGCCGAGCGTGCGCGCCGCCACCTGCCGCAGCTTGGCGTGCACGCCCTGGCCCATTTCGACCGCGCCGGTGCTCACCCCCACGCTGCCGTCGGAGTAGACGTGGACCAGCGCCGAGGCCTGGTTCATCGAGGTGTTGGTGAAGGAGATCCCGAAGCAGATCGGCATCATCGCCAGGCCGCGGCGGTAGCGGGGCGCGGGCGTGGCGGCGAGAGGCGCGGCGAGCGCGGGCCCGGCGCCGTTCGCCCCTGCGATCGCAGGGGCGCCAGGATCAGCGGCCGCGTTCGCCGCGGCCATCGCAGGGGCGGCCGGATCAGCGGCCGCGTTCGCGGCGGCGATCGCGCGGCGGCGCTCCTCGACGCGGAAGAGCACGCAGGCCTCGTCCCAGCAGCGCTCTGCCCGCGCGCCGCGCGCGCGCATCCCGTAGGGGAACTCGTCACCCTCGCGCAGCAGGTTGAGCCGTTGGATCTCCTCGGCCGGTCGTCCCACCGCCTCGGCGATGGCGCGGATCGCCGCCTCGATGACGAAGGCCGCCTGCGGAGCGCCGAAGCCGCGGCAGGCGGTGTTGGGCGGCAGGTTCGTGCGGCAGCTGTAGGCTCGCGCGCGCACGTGGGGAACGAAGTAGCTGCCCGTGGCGTGAAAGAGCGTGCGCTCGAGGATCGCCATCGAGAGGTCGGCCGCCGCCCCGGCGTTCTGGTAGTAGGTGACCTCGTAGGCGAGGATGCGTCCCTCGGCGTCGATCCCGATGCGAAAGTCGGAGGCGTAGGGATGCCGCTTGCCGGTCCAGCGCATGTCCTCGCGGCGCGAGAGGACCAGCTTGACCGGCCGCCCCAGGTGCCGCGCCCCCAGCGCCGCCAGCGCGGCCCAGTGCGTCGCCTGGTCCTCCTTGCCGCCGAAGGCCCCGCCGAGACGGCGGACGTCGACCTCGACGCGATGCATGGCGAGCCCCAGGACGCGCGCGACGCCGCGCTGCACGCCCGTCGGCGCCTGCGTCGCCGAGGCGACCCGCACACCGCCCTCCTCGGTCGGCGCGGCCCAGGCGGACTGCGTCTCGAGGTAGAGGTGCTCCTGCCCCCCCGTCTCGGCGCGTCCCGCGGCGATGCGCGCGCAGCGCGGCCAGGCGGCGTCGACGTCGCCCAAGGCGAAGGTGCGCGGAGGGGCGATCAGCGCGCCTAGCGCGCCGGCCTGGCGCGCATCGAGCACGGCGGGGAGCGGCTCGACCGTCACGCGCACCGCGCGGGCGGCGCGCCGCGCCTCCGCCGGCGTGTCGGCCACGACCAACGCCGCGGGCTGACCGACGAAGTGGATGATCCCCTCGGCCAGCAGAGGCTCGTCGGGGACGAGGGTGCCGATCTGGTTCTCCCCCGGCACGTCGGCCGCGGTCAGGATCGCCCGCACGCCGGGCAGCGACGAGGCCGCGGCGGCGTCGATCCCGAGCAGACGCCCGTGCGCGTGAGCGGAGGCGACCACGGCGGCGTGGAGCGTTCCCGCGGGCAGCGGCTGATCGTCGAGGAAGCGCGACGCGCCGCGCACGTGGAGCCGGACCTCCTCGGAGCTCACGGCAGGTCCCCTCCCATCGCCTCGGGAAAGCACTCGAGGAAGTGCGCGTAGAGGATCCGCCGGCAGAGCAGGCGCTTGTACAACGCCGAGCCGCGGATGTCGTCGATCGGGGAGATCTCGCCGTCCGCGATCTCGGCCGCCTCGCGGACGGCGGCGGCACTCAGCCGGCGTCCCGCCAGGTGAGCCGAGGCTCGCGCAAGGTAGAGCGGGACGGGCGCGACGCCGCCAGCGGAGAGCTCCGCACGGACGATGTGCCCGTCGCACGCGGCGATGCGGGCCGCGCCGTTGACCGAGGCGATGTCGAGCCGCGGGCGGCAGGAGACCTTCTGGAAGCTGAGGCGGGTGTCGGCGCCGGGGAGATCGAAGGCGATCTCGACGATGATCTCGCCGGACCGACGAGCGGTCTGCTTGTACGCGTGGAAGAAGGCACGCAGCGCCATCGTGCGCCGCGCGCTCTCCATTGGCGCGCCCGCCAGGGACGGGCGCCCCATGGGCGGGCCCGCCGCCGGGGCCCACGCTCCCCCGCCTTCGAGCGTCACCTCGGCGTCGAGAGCGAGCAGGAGGATGGCGAGGTCCCCGATCGGCGAGGCGTTGACCAGGTTCCCGGCCAGCGTGGCGCGCGCGCGCACCGGCAGCGAGGCGACCCGCCGCAGCCAGCCGTCCAGGGCGGGAAGCACCGCGCGCAGCGTCCGGCAGCGGCGCAGTTCTTCGATCGTGGCGGCGCCCTTGATCCGGCAGCGGCCGGCCTCGACGCGGATGCCGCGGAGATCCGCCCGGCGCGAGAGCAACAGCAGGTCGGAGGCGTCCTCGATCTCCTCGGGGCGCTGGACGTAGAGGTCGGTCGCGCCGCCGACGATGCGCGGGCCCCGCGAGGCCGGTGCGGGGGGCGCGGGGGGCGCACACGGCATCGGGGGTGCGGCCGGCGCACACGGTATCGGCGGTGCGTCCGGCGCGGGGGGCGCGGCCGGCGCACACGGCATCGGGGGCGCGGCCGGCGAGCGGGCGGCGAGCGGCGCGGGGGGCGCCAGGGATGCACTCCCCGCCCGGCGGGCGAGCGCCGCGAGCCGCCGCGGGGCTTCGAGGAAGGCCTCGGGCAGGACCCCCTCGGCGACCAGCCAGCGCACGCGCTCGACGGGATCGCCCGCCGTGCGCGCGCAGGCGTCGCCATCGAGCTGCTCGCAGAGACGCGCCAGCGCGCGCCGCACGGAGCTGTAGCCGGTGCAGCGGCAGAGCTGGCCGGCGACCGCTTCCTCGGCCTCGAGAGGATCGAGCGACTCGGCGCTGAGCAGGTAGCCGGTCAGCGCGACGACGAAGCCGGGCGTGCAGAAGCCGCACTGGGCGGCGCCGAACTCGAGGAAGGCCTCTTGCACGGGCGTCAGGCCGTTGCCCAACCCAGCGGCTCGGGCAGGCCCGCCGCGGACGAGGCCCGTGTGCGATCCGCCGGCGGGAGACAGGCCCTCGATCGTGACCAGGTGGGTCCCGTGCAACTCCCCGCAAGGCAGCAGACAGGCCGGCACTACGCGGTAGACGACGGCGCCACTCTCGGGCACGCCCCAGAGCACGCAGCAGGCGCCGCAGTCCCCTTCGCGGCAGCCCTCCTTGGTCCCCGTCAGGCGCAGCGTCCCGCGCAGCGCGTCGAGCGCGCGCCGTCCTGCCGGGAGATCGAGGGCGATCTCGGCGTCGTTCAGCAGCAGCGGAATCAAGGCATGCGCCTCCAGCCATGGCGCCGCGGCTGTTGCGGCGGCTCGGGCGCGGTGGCGGGCAGACCAGGGGCGTGCCGGTTCGAGGGGCGATGAGGAGACCGGCAGCAGGAAGCCTTCAACTCACCGCCCGCGGAGGGGTTGCCCCGGGCGACCCGGAGATGTCGGTCCACCATCTACAGCCCGAGCGTTCCCGCCAGCAGGGCGAACCAGCCCAACGACAGGGCCGCCAGCAGCCCGATCAGGCCCACCGCCAGAGACAGAGCCGTCGCCACGCCGGCGATCGTGATCAGCGTCTTCAGCTTGCGCATGAGCTGCTCGAGCACGATCGGGTCGCGCCGCAGGTACGCCTCCCGGGCGCGGTCGGCCGACTGCCAGAGGAGCACTCCGATCCAGACGTAGAGCCAGGCGACGATGATCCCGACGATCGTCGCCGCGGCCAGGGCCCCCGCCGCGATCGCCACGACGCCCAGGAAGCGCAGCCAGCCCCCCGCCTCGTGGGCCGGCTGCAGCGCGCGCACGAAGCGATCGCCGGGGTCCGGCGCCGACGAGTCGGGCGCCTCTCCGGGCGGCGGCGGGCGGCGATCCTCCTCCATGGGCTACCTCCAGGATCCGGGGCCGGCGCGATCAACGCAGCAGGATCAGCTTGCCGGCGAGATGGTCGCCTCCCGCCTTCAGGCGGACGAAGTAGAGACCCGAGGCCAGGCGCTCGGGCCGCCACTCGACTGCGTGGCGCCCGGCGGGCTGCAGCTCGCCCCTCGCCAGCCGCGTGACCAGCCGGCCGGAGACGTCGTGGACCGCCAGCTCCACCCGCGCCGCCTCCGCCAGGTCGTAGGCGATGAGCGCCGTAGTCCGCACGGGATTCGGCCGCGCCCCCAGCAGGCGCGCGCGCGGCGCCGCCGGGGGCCGGACGGGCGGCGCGGCGCTGAACAGCGCGTCCGCCAGGCTCGTCTCCTCGTAGACGACGACCGCGCTGTCGCCCGGCGCCTCCGTGCGCAGCTGGACGAAGCGGTAGTTGTTCGGATGGGGGACATCGAGCGGCGCCGCGAGCGCCTGCCAGGGCTGCCACTCGATCACGCGCAGGTCGTCGAACCAGGCGTAGGCGTCGCCGCTGGCGGGCCGGTCGAGGTTGCAGCGGACGTTGAAGTAGCGGCCTCCCGGCACGGCGTCGAAGTCGGCGGCGTACCAGCTCCAGTCGCTCGTCCCGCCGATCGCCTCCCCCATCGCCAGAGACGCCAGCGGCGTCCAGTTGTAGCGGCTCGTGTAGAGCCGGACGCTGAACTCCGCCCCCGCCGCGTTGTCGGTCTTCATCCAGCCGGTCAGGCCGTAGCAGAGCGAATCGGCCGCCGGGATGTGGCGGTCGAGGAGCGTGGTCACATTGCCCGAGTTGGAGGCATGACGATGGAGCACGAGCGAGTAGCGTCCCTCGTACACCGTTTCCTCGTCCAGCCACTCGTCGCTGCTGTTGAGGTTCCACATCCGATAGCCCTCGTCGGGCTCGAAGCGGCCGAACCAGAGCACCTCGCGGCCGAGGCGCACCTGCGCGCCGGGGCCGGCGCCTTCCACGCTCGCCAGTCGCGACAGGCTGCCCTCCCCCTCCAGGGCCAGCGGGCGCGTGACGAAGGCCCCCTGCCGTTCGAGCCAGGGGCTGCCCGCCGCATGCGCCGCGACCTGCGGGTAGCACTGGCCCGGGTCGAGGTAGATCCGCGCCGACGCCGCCTGCGGATCGACGCCGACCAGCGCGCCGTAGGGCCTCGACCAGTCGGCCTGGCGATCGAGGATCTCGCGGCCCAGCCTGCCGGTCGCCGGCCGCGGGATCAGCCGGTCGATGAAGACCGGCGCGCAGCTCCAGCCGAGGATGCCCTCCTTTCCGGCGCGCGCGGTCAGCACCAGCGTCGGCAGGGTCTCGGCGTAGGAGAGGTCGAACATGAAGTTGCCCAGGCTGTGGGCGATCAGCTTGCCCTGGTAGGACTCGAAGGCCTGCAGCACGTGGGGGTGGTTGTTGATCACCGCGTCGGCGCCGAAATCGATCGCCTGCTGGCGCAGGGCGCGGTCGGCCAGGCCCGGCCAGATCCGGAAGCGCACGTCGGGCGCCAGCGCCTCGGGCGTGAACGGGGGGCCGTTCTCGATGTCGAAGCGGGCAGGCGGGTCTCCGGCGAACAGGGCGGGCGGATCCCCGTCGCCCTCCGGCACCGACAGGTCGTACTCGATGCCGCTGTGCGGGCAGGCGATGACGATGTCGGCCAGGGTGTCGGCCTGCGCCAGGGCGCGCAGGTTGTTGGGCTCGAGCCAGTAGGCGAGCCCGTACTTGCCCGCAGCGGCGTCGAAGAAGGGCTGCTCGTTGTACTGCCGTCCGGTGCGGTTGCAGGCGCTGTAGATCGCCAGCCGCACGCCCTGGCAGGTGTGGTAGGCGGGCTGCAGGGCCGAATAGTCGTCGACGCCCGAGCCGGCGCGGACGATCCCGGCGCTGTCGAAGACCTCGTGGGTCTGCAGCATGCCCTCCAGGCCGTAGTCGATGATGTGGTTGTTGCCCAGGGTGGCGACGTCGACGCCGGCGTAGAGGAGTCCGGCGATGTTCCCGGGGCGGGTGCGGAAGACGACGCTCTTGGTCGGATGGGGCGTGCCGCGATCGGTGAAGGCGCACTCGGCGTTGATCACGGTGACGTCCGCCGCCAGACCGAGGATCGCCCGCGTCGGCTCCCACAGGTACTCGACGCCGTGCGTGTCGATCAACCCGCCCGGCTGGTCGTAGCTGCGCCCCATGAAGGCATCGCCGGTGAAGTTGATCGTGATCTCCCCCGCATGGCCGGCCGGGTCGACCGCCACCTGA
>VGIY01000084.1 GCA_016867695.1 Candidatus Eiseniibacteriota bacterium
ACAGCGAGGCCTCGACCTGGGGGCAGGTGAAGGGCCTCTTCCGCTGAACAGAGGCGCTGTTTCGTGGCCCGCCGGCGACGGCCCCGGGTCACCACGCGAGCGCGGCCGCGTGCGGGCCGCGCTCTCTTTCTGTAGGCTTGCGCTCCGACGCTGATCCACCGGGGAGGGAGAGGCCCTCGTGTCGCTGCCGCGTCTGGTCGTCCACGAGCACCGGCTCGACAACGGACTCAAGATCCTGCTCGTGCCGTCGCGCGACGCGCCGCTCGTGGCCGTCTCGCTCTGGTACCGCACCGGCTCCCGGCACGACCCCCCGGGAGAGGCGGGCACGGCGCACATGCTCGAGCACATGCTCTACAAGGGCACGCGGCGCCATCCGCAGGGGGCCTACGATCATATCCTGCACGAACAGGGCGCGGTGCACAACGCCTCCACCTGGTACGAGCGGACGAACTACTACATCCTGATCAGCAGCGACCGCTACGAGACGGCCCTCGAGCTGGAGGCCGATCGCATGCGCGGAGCGCTGCTCGACGCGGCCGGCCTCGGCGACGAGATCGAGGTCGTCGTCAACGAGCTGCAGCGCAGCGAGGACGATCCGGCCACCGCGCTGCACGAGCGCCTGCTCGCCCGCGCCTTCCCCGGCCACCCCTACGGGCGGCCGGTGGGAGGGACCCCGGGCGAGGTGCGCGGGCTGACGGCGGAGAGGCTGCGCGACTTCTACGACGCGCACTACCGGCCGAATCACGCCTACCTCGTCGTCGCCGGAGACTACGACGAGGGGCGCATCCTGGAGCGGGTCGCTTCCGCGTTCGGGCCGATCCCGGCGGGCCCGGCGCGCCTCTCGGAACCGCCGGGCGCGCCGCCGCAGTCCGCGGAGCGCCGCTTCGAGCTGCGGCGGGCCGGCGGGCGGGAGCAGCTGCTGCTCGGCTACCGCGCCCCCGCGCGGCGCCACCCCGATGTCCCGGCGCTCGATCTGCTGGCCCAGGTCATGGGCCAGGGGCGCATGTCCCGGCTGCACCGAGCGCTGGTCGAGCCGGGGATGGCCGTGCAGGCGGGGGCGGAGAACCCCGCCGCGCTCGTCCATCCCTTCCTCTTCTACATCGATGTCAGCCCGTCGCTCGGCGCGCCCCGCGAGAGCATCGACGCCGTGCTGGAGAGGGAGATCGACCGCCTCTCGCGCGAGCCGGTCACCGACGCCGAGCTCGGCCGGGCGCGCAAGCAGGCGCGCGTCGACCTCGTCCTGCGCTGCGACCGGGTCAGCGCCCGCGGCGCGCTGGTCGGCGAGCTCGAGGCGACGGTCGGCTGGCGCTACCTCGACGACTACCTGTCGCGACTGGCGGCGGTCGAGGCCGAGGATGTCCGCCGCGTCGCCGCGACCTACCTGGTGCCGCGGGGACGGACCGTCGGGCACTTCCGCCCCGACGGGGAAGGGGAGAAGTCGGCGTGAACGGACGCTCCCCGATCGCCCCCCGGGTGCAGGCGGCGGCGCTGAGCAACGGCGCGCCCGTGTACCTGCTCGAGAATCACGCCGGCGCGACGCTGGACATCGTCGCGCTCCTCGACGGCGGTCTGACCATCGAGCCGGCGCGTCGCGCGGGTGTCGCCGCGCTCACCTTCGACATGCTCGATCGCGGCACGAGAAGGCGGGACGAGTGGGCGCTGGCCGAGGCGCTCGAGGGCCACGGCGCCAGGCTGCGCTACGATGTCGCCCGCGAGACCGCGGTCGCGCGGGCGCGGGCGCTCAGCGAGGACGAAGCGCTGCTGATCGAGCTGCTGGGCGAGACGCTGCGCGAGCCGAGCTTCCCCGAGGACGCGCTGCGCCGCGCCCGCGAGGAGACGCTGGTCGGCCTGCGCGAGGCGGCAGCCGACACCTTCGAGCAGGCCTACCGGCGCGCGGCGGCGCTCCTGCTCGGCGCCGATCACGCCTACGCGCGAGAGCCGGACGGGGAGGAGGCGATCGTCGCCGCGCTCGCCCGGGAGGAGCTGGTCGAGCACCACGCCCGCGCCGTCGGCGGCGCCCGCCTGACGCTGGCGGTCGTCGGGGACATCGATCCGCGGCGCACGCTGGCGCTGCTCGAGGCGAGCCTGGGGCCGATCGGCCGCGGGGCGGAAGCGGGCGAGCCTGCCGCCGCGGCCGCGGAGCTGGCCGGCCCGTCCGATCCCGCGGCGACGGGGCGCGGGATCGTCTCGGCGCGCGTGCCGATTCCCGACAAGGCCCAGGTCGACCTGGTTTTCATGCGTCCCGGCGTGGCCCGCACCGACCCGCGGTTCGACGCCGCCGCGCTGGCCAACTTCCTCCTCGGGGGCAGCTTCGTCAGCCGCCTCAACCAGCGCCTGCGCGACCGGGAGGGCATGACCTACGGGGCCGAGAGCGGCATCGTCTCGGGCCGGCAGCCGGGCTGCTGGTTCGCCGCCGCCGGCGTCGAGCCGGACCGCGTCGATCGCGCCGCGGAGATCGTGCGCGAGGAGCTGCGCCGGTTCATCGAGCAGGGCGTGGGCGACGACGAGCTCGCCCGGGCGAAGAGCCATCTCGCCGGCTCCTTCCCGCTGCGCCTGGAGACGAACCAGGCCGTGGCCGCCGCCCTCCTCGACTGCCTGCGCCACGGCCGGGACCTGGAGACGATCGACCGCTACCCCGAGCGCATCGCCGCCCTGACCCGCGCCCAGGTCGAAGCCGCCGGCCGGGAGCTGATCGATCCCGACGAGCTGGTCATCGTCGCCGCGGGGGCCTGCCCGGCCTGAGCGGCCGATATCCGCCTGCCGCGCCCGCTGGGGCGCCACGCTCAAGCTGCGGGGCCGGACGCCCGATCTTCCGAGCAGAAGATCCCTTGCGGGCCGCCCGGTCCGGAGCGCATCCGCGCGCTGCATCCGGCTCTTCCGGCCGGGCGGCCCGTCACCAACCGCGGGAGATCCGGGTGGCGAGCGAAGCAGGCCGTGCCCGTCCAGACCCTGCGCCGGGCGCGGGGAAGGCCCCGTCGCTCGGCATGTCCGGGCTGCTCGAAGCGGTGGTCTGGGGCGCCCGCGACCTGCTCGAGGCGCGCGGCCTGGACGACGAGCGGATCGTCGATGTCCTGGCGCGCATCGGGCGGGCGCTGCTCGTCCACCGGATCAGCCTCTTCGAGAACCGGACCGACGACCAGGGCCAGCCTGTCGCCCGCGTCCTCGCCCGCTGGGACGCCGGCGGGGCGGCCGAGGCTGCGGGCGAAGAGGTCGCCGTCGACTGGCGTACGCCCGATGCCGCCGAGTGGGCCGAGGCGCTCGTGCGCGGCGAGACGCTGGCCGGCGACGCGCGCGGCGCGCCGGAGTCGCTGCGCGCCGACCTCTACCGCCGCCGCATCGAGGCGACGCTGCTGCTGCCGGTCTTCGCCGCGCAGGAGTGGTGGGGCACGATGCACCTCGACGATCGGGCGGCCGACCGGCAGTGGTCCGAGACGGAGCTGAACGGCCTGCGGGTCGCCGCCGCCGTGTTCGGCTCGGCGATCCAGCGCCTGCGGACGGAACGCTCGCTGCGCGAGAGCCGCGAGCACTTCCGTCAGCTCTACGAGCACGCGGCGCATGGGATCTTCACCTACGACCGGCGGCTGCGCGTGACGCAGATCAACCGTCTCGCCTGCCGGCTGCTCGGGGTCGCCCCAAAGGAGGTGGTCGGGCGCCACATCCTGCAGCTCGGCGCGCTCCACGCCGACGACATCGAGAAGGCGCGCTGGGCCATCGGCCGCGCTCTGAGCGGGGAAACCTTCGCGGTCACGCTGCGCATGCGTCTGAGGGACGGGGCGTACGCGCTGATGGAGACCGCCGTCGCCCCGATCCATCAGGACGGCGAGGTCGTCGCGGTCACCAACATCTGCCGCGACGTGACCGAGGTCGAGCGCCTGCTGGCGGCGCTCAAGGAGAGCGAGGAGCACTACCGGACCGTCGTCGAGCGGATCCACGACGCGATCACGGTCCACCGCGGCAACCGCATCCTGTACTGCAACGCCCGGGCCGTCGACCTGACCGGCTACAGCCGCGAGGCCTTCCTGCGCCTCTCTCCCGCCGACCTCTTCCACCCCGAGGATCGTCCGGCGATCCAGGATCGCCTGTTGCGCCGCGCCCAGGGGGAGATGCTGGCGGACACCTTCTCGGCGCGGGTTCTCACGCGCGACGGCCGCACGCGCTACTGCGAGTTGTCGAGCAGGGAGATGCCCTACCGGGGCCGCCCGGCCGTCCTCACCGCCGTGCACGACGTGACCGAGCGCCGGGTGATCGAGGACAACCTGAGGGAGAGCGAGGAGAAGTACCGGCTGCTGATCGAGAATTCGAGCGAGGCGATCGTCATCGCCCAGCAGGGGCGCCTGCGCTTCTTCAACCCCCGCGCGCAGGAGCTGTCCGGCTACTCGGCGGGGGAGTTGATGTCGCGCGCCTTCCTCGAGCTCGTCCACCCGGACGACCGCGATCGGGTCCTGCCCCATCTCCGCGCCCGACCGCCCGCCGCGGAGCCCCACCGGACCTACACCTGCCGACTGATCGACAAGCAGGGGCGCGTGCGCTGGATCGAGGCCAACGGCGTGGCCTATCAGTGGGAGGGCGAGCCGGCGACGCTCCACTTCATCCGCGACGTGACCGAGCGACAGCTGGCCGAGGAACAACTACGCAAGGCCAAGGCCGTCGCCGAAACGGCCGACCGGGCCAAGTCGGAGTTCCTCGCCAACATGAGCCACGAGATCCGCACGCCGCTCAACGGCATCATCGGGCTGAGCGAGATGCTGGAGGAGGGATCCGCCGGCGCGCAGCGCGAGTACGCCGCGGTGATCCACCGCTCCGGAGAAGTGCTGCTCTCGCTGGTCAACTCGATCCTCGACTTCTCCAAGATCGAGTCGGGGCAGATCGAGCTCGAGCAGACCCCCTTCGATCCGCGGGCCCACCTCGCCGACGTGGTCGGCCTGTTCGCGATGAAGGCGGAGCAGAAGGGCATCGCCCTCGAGCCCGTCGTCGAGTCCGGCGTGCCGGAGCGCGTCGTGGGCGATCCCGCCTGGCTGCGGCAGATCCTGATCAACCTGGTCGGCAACGCCGTCAAGTTCACCGAGCGGGGCGGCGCCACGGTACGCATCGCCCTGGCGCACGGGTCGGGCGAGCGGCTGACCCTGCGCTACGAGGTGGCCGACACGGGCATCGGCATCCCGGCCGAGCGGCGCGACAGGCTGTTCCAGCGCTTCTCGCAGGTCGACGCCTCGACCACCCGCCGCTACGGCGGCACGGGCCTGGGGCTGGCCATCTGCCGCCGCCTGGTCGAGGCGATGGGCGGGACGATCGACCTGGAGAGCGAGATCGGGCGCGGCAGCCGCTTCTTCTTCACCGTGGAACTCGCTGCGGACTCGGAGGAGCTGGCCGGCGGGGAAAGCGCCGCCGCGGCCTAGAGAACACCCTGGCCCGGCGGAAGGGACCGGCGGCCCGCGGTCATTCGAGCAGCCGCAGCTGCCCGCCGGCGCTCTCATCGACGATCACCTTGCGCGCTCGCGGCAGGATCCGCTCCATGGCCTCGAGGTAGATGCGCATCTCGGTGACCGCCCGGGCCCGGCGCGCCTCGGCCAGCAGGTCGTTGAACCCCGAGACCTCGCCGCGGGCCCGGTTCACCGTCGCCTCGCGGTAGCTCTCCGCCTCCTGCACGGCGCGATGGCCCATCGCCCGTGCGCGGGGCAGCGAGTCCTTGGCGTAGCCGTCGGCCTCGTTGATCATGCGCGCCTTCTCGATCTTGGCCGTCGAGACGTCGTTGAAGGCGGCGATCACGTTGGCCGGCGGCACGACCCCGCCGATGTTGACAGTGACGATGCGGATTCCGGCGCCGAGCGAATCCAGATCGGCCTGCGTGCGCCGTCGCGTCTCCTCTTGCACCCGCCCCTTGCCCGCCGTCAGCAGTTCGTCGACCGGCAGGCAGGCGATCATCTCGGTCAGGCCCGCCTCGGCGCAGCGCCGCACCAGGAAGTCGGCCTCCACGGGACCGACGGCGTAGAGGTAGGCGACCGGATCGGAGATGACATACTTGAGCGTCAGCGTCAGGTCGATGATGTTGTTGTCGCCGGTCACCCACTCGATCTCCCTCGTGGACGGGCCGGGGCCCCGCGCGGCGTCGGCGATCCGATAGCCGATCGGCATCGTGCGCACCTCCGCCGTGCGCAGCGCCAGGCTGCGCTCGATCGGCCAGGGCAGGGTGAAGAGGATGCCCGCCGGGGCGAGGCGGGTGATCGCCCCGAAGCGCAGCACGACCGCCTGCTCGTCCTCGCGGACGACGCGCACGCCGGTGAGCCCCCAGTGCAGCGCGACGAGCAGGGCGAACAGCCCGGCCAGCCGGGGGCCGGAGAGCAGGCGGCGCAGGGCCGCCGCCCGGCGCGCCCGGGAGGAGCGGGGGGCGGCGGGGGCCGCGCCGTCCGCGCGCGGCCCGCTCACGGCGTCTCTCCCAGATGCGGCTGGCGCAGGAGGCGCAGCAGCCGCGAGTCGGAGGGCAGGACGATCGTCGCGTCCTGGTCGATGAACTTCTCGTAGGCTGCGAGCGTGCGCAGGAACTCGTAGAAGTCCTGATCCTCGGCGTAGGCCTCGGCGTAGATGCGCGCCGCCTCGGCGTCGGCCTCGCCGCGGATCTCCTGCGCCCGCCGCTCGGCCTCGGCAAGGATGCGCGCCTGTTCGAGGTCCGCCTGGGCGCGCACCATCTCCGCCTGCTCCTCGCCCTCCGAGCGGTACTGGCGGGCGATGCGCTCGCGCTCCGCCTCCATGCGGCGGAAGATCGCCTGGCGGTTCTCCTCGGGGAAGTTCAGGCGCTTCAAGCCCACGGTCCTCACCAGGATGCCGTAGCCGTCGGCGGCCTTCTCGCGGGCGCGCTCGGCGATGCCCTGCATGATCTGATCCATGTGCACGTCACCGGGCACCGTGGAGATGAGCGCGGTCAGCTCGCGCGTGCCGAGCGCGGAGCCGAGCTCCGAGCGCACGATGTCCTCGAGCTGGGCCTCGGCCGTGCGCCGGTCGACGACGGTGACCAGGTAGCGCAGCGGATCCTCCACCTGCCAGGCGGCGAAGGCGTCGACGAGGACGTTCTTCTTGTCGAGCGTGAGGTACTCGGCCTCGCTCGGATCGAGGATGTGCAGGCGCAGGTCGATGCGCACGAGCGTCTCGATCGGCGGGGGCAGCTTCCAGTGCAGCCCGGGCTCGCGGACGATCCGCGCCGGCTCGCCGAAGAAGAGCACGATCCCGCACTCCGCCGGCTGGATCTCGTAGGCGCAGGAGAGGAGCAGCAGCAGCGCCGCCGCCGCCGCGGCGAGGAGAGCGACGGTCCTTCTCATCGGGTTCCTCCCTGTAGCCGCTCGAGCTTCTCCCGCCAGGTCTCCGAGGCGGGCGGTCCGGCCGGGGACGGTCCGCCCTGCGGGGCCGCCGGCTGCCGCGCCGCGGCGCCCGGGCCGATCGGCTCGGGCCAGCCCCTCGTGTCGGGCTGACTCAGCCAGAGGTCCAGGGGCAGGTCGGTCAGCGGCACGATCAGACGGGCCGCGGGCAGGACCTTCGAGACGGCATCGAGATAGAGGCGCAGCTGCGTCACCTCGCGCTGGTGCCGCGTGGCCGAGGCGAGAGCCTGGAAGGCGGCGGAGGCGCCCCTGGCCGCCTGGACTCCCTGCTCGCGAGCGGCCAGCGCCTCCGCCTCCTGGCCATGGGCCCGCCCGCGCGCCGCGGCCACGGTGCGGTTGCGGTAGCTCTCGGCCTGGCGGATGAAGCGCTCGTAGTCCTCCATGGCGCTGGCCACGTCGCGGAACGAGGCGTGCACTTCGGGCGGGGCGTGCACGTCGACGAGGTCGACGCGCAGGACGGCGATGCCGGCGTCGAGGCCGTCCAGCTCCCGCTGCAGGCGGGCGGCCATGCGCCGCTCCAGCCGCGCGCGGTGGGTGACCAGCACGCTGTCGGTCGGCTCCTCGGCGATCACGCGGCGCGCCGCGTAGTCGGCGCAGGCGGTGACGAGGCCCGCCGGGTCGGCGAGCAGGAAGCGGTGCGTGTAGGCGTTGCCCAGCGCGTACTGCACGCTGTAGCGCACGGCCAGCAGCGTCTCCTCGCCCGTGGCGATCTCGGCCTCGGCGACGAGCGCCAGCTCCTGGGGTGTCAAGCGCGCGCGCGACCGCACCGGGGCCGCGACGAAGGGCTGCCCGTGGCGGTAGCCCCGGTCGATCATGCGCACCTCGGCGGGGCGCTCCTTGACCAGCCGGGCGAAGGGGTAGGGGGCGTGGACGACGAGCCCCGGGGTCTCGATCGCGCGCGTGATCCGGCCGAACTCGACCACCCAGCCGACCTCGCCCGGCCCCAGCGTGCCGCAGCCGGTCAGCAGGTAGAGGATCAGGAGCACGGCGCCGGCGAGGAGCACGCCCCCCCGGCCGCCCAGGTCGATCCCCAGGGGGCGGCCCGCCCGGCGGAGCTGGTCGCGCCAGGCGAGATGGCGGCGCGTGCGGGCGAAGCTGCGCAGGAGCAGCGCGAGCACGGCGACCGCCGCCGGGATCTCGACCCAGCGGGGGATCGCGCGGCTGCCCGTGCCGGCGACGGCGCGCACGTCGACGCCCAACGAGGCGTAGATCTCGTTGATCAGCGCGCCGGCCAGGACGCTCACCACGGCGATGGCGATCAGGTAGGTGATCACGGCGCGCCGGCCAAGCACGCGCCAGAGCACCGTCAGGGAGGCGGCGTTCGTCGCCGGTCCCGCTAGCAGGAAGACGAGCGCGGCGCCGGGGCTCAGCCCCTTGAGGATCAGCGCCGCGGCGACGGGCGTGGAGGAGATGTCGCAGACGTAGAGGGGGATGCCGACGAAGAGCATGAGCAGCAGCGCCGGCCAGCCCTGGAGCCGCGGATCGGTCAGCGCCCCCTCCGGGAGCAGGGCCGTGATCAGGCCGGTGAGCAGGACGCCGGCGAGGAGATAGGGACCGATGTCGTCGAGGAGATCCCCGTACCCGTAGCGGGCGCTGGCGCGCAGGACTCCCCCGAGGCCGCGGGGGGCAGCGCCCGTCGAGGGAAGGCTCTCGCACCCGTCTCCGGCGGCGAACGGGCCGCTCCCCGCCGGCTCCCCGGCGGCCCCCGCGTCGGGCGCCGGGGACGCGGCGGCCCCCGCGGCCGGTGCCGGCTCCTCGGCGGCCCCCGCGTCGGGCGCCGGGGACGCGGCGGGCGGCTCCGTCCCCGCGCCGTCGCCGCGCTCGACCCAGTTGACGCCGAGGCCGGCGGCCACGGCGGTCAGGAACGCCGCCACCGGGCGGGCGAGCGTCATGATCGGATCGAGCAGGGCATAGGTGAGACTGATCGAGTCGACGCCGGTCTCCGGCGTCGCGACGAGGAACGACGCCGTGGCGCCCTTGCTGGCCCCGCCGCGGCGCATCGCCACGGCCGTGGGCAGG
>VGIY01000085.1 GCA_016867695.1 Candidatus Eiseniibacteriota bacterium
CTGCGTGGTCAGGGCGTCGAAGACGTCGGCCAGGGCGCAGATCTTGGCGAAGAAGTGGATGTCCGGCTCGGCCAGCCCGCCGGGGTAGCCCTTCCCGGTGCACTTCTCGTGGTGCTGGCGCACCACTGCCAGCGCCGGCGCGTCGACGCCGCCGACGCTCTCCAGGATGCGCGCGCCCTCCGCGGGATGGCGGCGCATGACCTGCCACTCCTCGTCCGTCAGGCGCCCGCGCTTGTTCAGGATCGCGTCGTCGATCGTCGACTTGCCGATGTCGTGCAGCAGGAGCCCCGTGCCCAGGCGGTGGAGCTCCTCGCGGCTCATGCCCAGGCGCTGCCCCAGGGCCAGGCCGAAGACGCACACGTTCACCGAATGCGTGTAGGTGTGGTAGTCGAAGGCCATGCGCTCGAGGAGCTGCGGGAAGCGGGCCTGGTCGGCCAGCAGGTGATCGAGCGTGTGGGCGACCAGTTGCTGGGCGCGGCGGATGTCCTCGCTCTGCGCGGGCCGCTCGAGGACGTCCTGGACCAGATTCGTGGCGCAGGCGTAGACGATCGTCGCCCCCTCGCCGGCGTCCACATGGTTGTCGCCGACGATGTCGGCGAGGTAGTTCTCGAGGTAGCGCAGGTAGGGCTTGCGGTCGTCGACGGCGATGTAGACGCCCGCCACGGCTCCGTCGGCCAACTTGCCGCGGTGCTCCTCGCTGAAGACCAGGTTCGCGTCGCGGTAGAGGACGGGCGCGCTGTCCTCGCCGTGCATGAGGTAGATGCTGAACTCGGTGACGCTGTCGACGCGCAGCGCGTGCAGCGGGATCTCGACGAACTTCTGCGGCGCGGTTCGTTCCTCGGGCGGATCGATGGGCACGGGCGCTCTCCTCCCTGGAGCGGACGCGGGTCCGGACGGCCGGCTTGACTCCCTTTCCCTTCATCCTTCGGCAGGTCGGAAAGCGGAGTCGCAGCCGCCGGAGATCCTGGCGCTCCTCAGCCAGCCGCAGTCGGGCGGGGGGCGCCCGCGGCGAGGGGACCCGCGGGCCGCGCCGGGGCGTCGCTACGGCTGGGTGCCGCCCGGCTCCGCGGAGTCGTCGCAGGCGCAGACCCGGTCGTGCCCGTGCCGGCACATGACCTGGCAGGCGTGCTTCTTGAGCGGGGTCCGGTTGCGCAAGAGCGGCTTGAGCGACAGGAGGAGGAGGAGGGCGAGGAAAGCCCCGAACGCGATCGCCACGGTGAGCAGGATCGTCATCGGGCCACCCCGTTCCCCGGCCCCTGGACGAGCGGCTCCCCGGACGGACGCGGCGCGCCGCCTGCGCCGGGCGGCGTCGCGGCTGCGCCTGACGGTGCTGCTGCGGCGCCCGAGGGGAACCGCTCTGCGAACGCCGGACTCGCCCGAGCGACCATCGGATCGCCGGCGTCCGCCCCCCCGCCAGGGTCCGCGGTGATGAAGAGAGCGGCCAATCCGAGCTCTCCGGCCAGGCGGAGCCCCTCGTCTGCCCCGAGGATGTTCAGGGCGGTGGCCCAGGCGTCGGCCTCCATGCAGGTCTCGGCCGCCACCGCGATCGAGGTCGGCGCGTGCGCCACCGGCCATCCGCTCCGCGCGTCGAAGGTGTGCGATACCCGCAGGCCGTCGAGGTCGTAGAAGTTGCGATACTCGCCCGAGGTGGCGAGCGCGCCCGATTCCATGCGCAGCACCCGGTGGACCTCGCTCCGCTCGACGGCGGGCCGCTCGACGCCGATGCGCCAGGGCTCTCCGTCCGGGTTGCGCCCGCGCACGCGCAGGTCGCCGCCGATCTCGACCATGTAGTCGGTGTGGCCGAGCCCCTCCAGCAGCCCGCAGACGCGGTCGACGCCGTAGCCCTTGGCGATGGAGGAGAGGTCGATCTCGAGATCCGGACGATCCTTGCGCAGCGCGGGTGGATCCCTCAGCACCTCGAGCCGCCGGTAGCCGACCCGTTCCAGCGCCGAGGCCAGCTCCTCGGGCGCCGGTGGGGCGACTCGCAGACCATCCCGGTCGAACCCCCAGAGGCGGACGATCGGGCGGATCGTGATGTCGTAAGCGCCCCCGGTCCGCTCGCTCACCTCGCGGGCGGCGGCGACCACGCCGGCCAGGCCCTCGGGAACGGGGAAGGGCTCGGTCGATGCCCAGCGGTTGAACAGGTCGACGGTCGAGCCCTCCCGATGGCGCGACATCGCCTGGTCGACGGCGGACATCTCCCGCCGGATCGCCTCTTCGAGGGCGGAGCGGCCCGCGGCCGGAGCGCGCGGGAGGATGATCGAGTAGGTCGTGCCCCAGGTCTGTCCGGTGAGGGTCAAGGCCTCGTCCGGACGCGCGCGCCGCTCCAGCGCCGAGCGGAGCAGCAGCACGGCCAGCGCCAGGAGGCCGAGCAACGCGACCGCCCGGAGAAGGGGCCTGCCCCCGGGCCTCCCCCGGCTCCGGGATCCCTCCCCGTCCGGGAGGGCGTGATTGCGGGCCTTCGGCTTCATCTCCTAGCTCTACACGGGCCGCGCGCCCGAGGGTCCTCGCCCGGAGTCCGGCGCCGCCCAGTCCCGGAGCCCGTCCGGCGTCGTCAACCGAAGTCGTCGAAGAGGATGCTCTCCTGCTCGACCCCCAGGTCGAGCAGCATCGCCGTCACGGCGGCGTTCATCATGGGAGGGCCGCACAGGTAGTACTCGACCTCCTCCGGCTGCTCGTGGTGCTTCAGGTAGCTGTCGTAGAGCACCTGGTGGATGAATCCCGTGGGGCCGGTCCAGCGGTCCTCGGGGAGGGGCTCGGAGAGGGCCAGGTGCCACTCGAAGTTCGGGTTCTCCCTGGCGATCCGGTCGAAGTCCTCCACGTAGAAGGCCTCGCGCAGGCTTCGCGCCCCGTACCAGTAGGTCACCTTGCGGCGGGTGCGCAGCCGCAGGAACTGGTCGAAGATGTGCGACCGCATGGGCGCCATCCCGGCGCCGCCGCCGATGAAGCACATCTCGTTCTCGGTCTCGCGGGCGAAGAACTCCCCGAAGGGCCCCGAGATGGTCACCTTGTCTCCCGGCTTCAGGCCGAAGATGTAGGACGACATCACGCCCGGGGACGCCTTGGGCGCGCTCGGCGGCGGGGAGGCGATGCGGACATTGAGTAGGATCATGCCCTTCTCCTCCGGGTAGTTCGCCATCGAGTAGGCGCGCACGACGGGCTCGGTCGCCTTGGAGACGTAGCGCCACATGTCGTACTTGTCCCAGTCCCCCCGATACTCCGGTTCGATGTCGAAGTCGCGGTAGCGCACCGTGTGCGGGGGGCACTCGATCTGGATGTAGCCTCCGGCCCGGAAGGGGACCTCTTCGCCGGGAGGCAGGTCCAGGATCAGCTCCTTGATGAATGTGGCGACGTTGCGGTTCGAGCGCACGGTGCAGACCCATTCGCGGGCCGAGAAGATCTCCGCCGGCAGCTCGATCGCCAGGTCGTCCTTGACCTTGACCTGGCATCCCAGCCGGAAGCCCTCGCGCGCCTTGCGCGGCGTGATGATCGCCGTCTCGATCGGCAGGAGCGCTCCCCCGCCCGCGGTCACCTTGACCACGCAGGTGCCGCAGGTGCCCTTTCCGCCGCAGGCCGAGGGCAGGAAGATCTTGTTCGCGACCAGCGTGCTGAGCAGCGAACTGCCCGCCTGGGTGACCAGCGCCTTATCCGCATCCTCGTTGATCGTGATCGTCACGTCGGCGGTGTGGACCAGGCGGCTGCGGGCCATCAGCAGGAGCAGCACGAGCAGCACGATGACGCTGATGAAGACGAACACCCCGAGAAGCGCGACTTGCAGCATGGTCCCCCGTCCTTGACGATCGGCGCCCGCCTACAGCTGGATCCCCGAGAAGATCATGAAGCCGATGGCCATCAGCCCCGTGACGATGAAGGTGATGCCCAGGCCCTGCAGGCCCGCCGGGACGCGGCTGTAGCGCATCTTCTCCCGGATGGCGGCCAGGGCGACGATGGCCAGCGCGAAGCCGGCCCCCGAGCCGACGCCGAAGACGGCCGACTCGGCCAGCGTGTAGTTGCGCTCCACCAGGAACAGCGATCCCCCGAGGATGGCGCAGTTGACCGCGATCAGGGGGAGGAAGACCCCGAGCACTCCGTAGAGGGCGGGGGAGAAGCGGTCGATGACCATCTCCACGATCTGCACCATGGCGGCGATCGTTCCGATGAAGGTGAGGAAGCTGAGGAAGGTCAGGTCGACAGCGGCGAGCGACGGACTGATCCAGGCGAGGGCGCCCTCGCGGAGCACGTGGGTCATGATCAGGTAGTTCATTGGCGCGGTCACGCCGAGCACGAAGACGACCGCCGCCCCGAGGCCGACGGCCGTCTCCACCCTCCGCGACACGGCCAGGAACGAGCACATGCCGAGGAAGAAGGCCAGGGCCATGTTCTCGACGAAGATCGACTGGAAGAGGAGGCTCAGATAGTGCTCGAGCATGCCCGGTTCCTTTCCCCGCGGATCGCGCCGATCGTTCCCCTGGAAGCCGCGCCCCTCACCGCGCTACTCCTTCTCCCGGTACTCGGGCTTCCAGGACCGGTGGGCCCAGATGATGAACCCGATGATGAAGAACGCCGCCGGCGAGAGGACCATCAGCCCGTTCGGCTGGTACCAGCCCCCTTCCGAGCGCAGGGGCAGCACCGTCGCCCCGAACAGCGTCCCCGAGCCGAAGAGCTCCCGGAGGAAGGCGACGATGAGGAGGATGGCGCTGTAGCCGAGGCCGTTGCCGATGCCGTCGAGAAGGCTCCGGCCCGGCGGGTTCTGCATGGCGAAGGCCTCGGCCCGCCCCATGACGATGCAATTGGTGATGATCAGGCCGACGAAGACCGAGAGCTGCCGGCTCACCCCGTAGACGAAGGCCTTCAGGATCTGATCGGTGACGATGACCAGCGAGGCGATGATGGTGAGCTGGATGATGATCCGGATGTTCGGCGGTATGCCGTTGCGGAGGATCGACACCGATAGATTGGAGAGCGTGAGCACCCCGATGACCGCCAGCGACATGACCAGGGCGGTCTCCATCTTGGTCGTCACCGCCAGCGCCGAGCAGATGCCGAGCACCTGGACGGTGATGGCGTTCTCTCCCGCGATCGGTCCCAGCAGAGTCCTGCTGCCTTTCATCGCCGTGCCTCCGCGTCGCCGGCCGTTCCCCCGGCCTCGCTCTCCGGCGCCTGCCCCGCGCCGGTCGGTTCGTCGGCCTCGCTCTCCGACGCCCGCTCCGCGCCGGCCGGCCCTGCGGCCTCCAGCGCCAGCCTGCGGAGATAGCCGCCGTAGCCGCTCTCGCCCAGCCAGAAGCGCACCAGGTGCATGACCCCCCGCGCGGTCAGTGTCGCCCCGGCCAGGCCGTCGACCGCGTGGGGGTCGGTTCCCGCCAGCCCCTTCTTCACCTGGAAGACCGGGCGGCCCTCCTCGTCGAAGGCGCGCTTGCCCCTCCAGGAGGCGCGCCAGCGCGCGTTCTCGATCTCTCCACCGAGCCCCGGCGTCTCCCCGTGCTCGTAGAAGGTGATCCCCTTGATCGTCCGCAGGTCGGGCTCGAGGGCGAGGTAGCCGTAGATCGTGCTCCAGAGCCCCTTGCCCTCGACGGGCAGGACGACGCCCTCGAGCGCGCCGCCGCGCCGCACGAAGTGGATCAGCCCGTAGCGGGGCAGGCGCACGACCTTGGCGTCGTTCGCCGGGGCGGGCATGCTCATGGCCGGGTCGGCGAGCGCGCGCCTCTGGTCGTAGGCCGAGGGATCGATGCCCGCGGCCTCCTCGCCCGTCCGCAGGTCGATCAGCCGCGGCTCGATGTGCTCGCGGAAGAGCTCCCCCGCCTTCTGCGCCGTCAGGCGCTCGTCCTCGGCGGCGAGGCCGGCCACCATGAGGATGTTCCGCTGCCGGTCAAGCCTGCGGTTCGTCTCCTGCCTCTCCCGCAGCGTCACCGCCGACAGCGACACCAGCACCGAGAACACCCCGCAGACGGCGGTAGCGAACGCCACGATGTAGAGCCGGCTCCTCTGCATCCCGCTTGGACCTCCGCTTGATGTAGGCCCGGACCTGGCACCAGTCGATGAGCGGGGCGAAGATGTTCGCGAAGAGGATCGCGAGCATCATGCCCTCGGGATAGGCGGGGTTGACCACCCGGATGGCCACGACCAGCGCCCCGATCAGGAATCCGTAGATCCACTGGCCTCTCCGGGTGAAGGCCGCACTCACCGGGTCGGTGGCCATGAAGACGGCCCCGAAGGCCCAGCCGCCCAGGACCATGTGCCACCAGAAGGGCATGGCGAAGGCGGGGTTGGAGGCCGATCCGACGCCGTTGAACAGCGCGGCGGTCAGCGCCGTGCCCAGGAACACCCCGGCCATCGTGCGGTAGGATCCGACCCGGGTGACGACGAGGATCGCGGCCCCGATCAGGCAGGCCAGCGCCGAGGTCTCGCCCATCGAGCCGGGCACGAAGCCGAGGAAGGAGTCGAGCCAGCCGAAGCCGCGCTCGGCGACGGCGCGCAGCCCCTCGTCGACCGCTACGGCCAGGGGCGTCGCGCCGCTGACGCCGTCGGGGCTGAGGCCGCGGGCGGCGATCCAGACCTGCTCTCCCGAGATCTCCCCCGGGTAGGCGAAGAAGAGGAAGGCGCGGCCGGCCAGCGCGGGGTTGAAGATGTTCATCCCCACCCCGCCGAACACCTCCTTGGCGACGACCACCCCGAAGGTGATGCCGAGGGCGACCTGCCAGAGGGGGATGGTCGGGGGGAGGATGAGCGGGAAGAGCATCGCGGTGACGATGAAGCCCTCGTTCACCTCGTGGCGCCGCGCCGAGGCGAAGATCACCTCCCAGGCGCCCCCGGCGGCGAAGGTGACGATCAGCACGGGAAGGTAGTAGAGCGCGCCGTGGACGAAGGCGGCGAGGACATTGCCCGAGTCGAAGCCGAGGCCGAGAGCCAGGTAAAGGGCCGTCCGCCAGCCGTCGAGCGCGGCCGCCGAGGGGGATGCGCCGGCGGCGACGAGCCGCTCGATCGCCAGGTTCGCCTGCAGCCCCGTGTTGTACATCGCCATCAGGACGGCCGGGGTCAGGGCGAAGACGACGGTCATCATCAGGCGCTTCAGATCCATGGCGTCGCGCACGTGCGTCGCCCCCGTCGTCACCTTGCCCGGGGTGAAGGCGAAGGCGTCGACGGCCTCATGGAGGGCGTGTATTCGATGGAGGGGCTTTCCCTCCTGGAAGTGGGCTTCCGCCCGGTCGAGGAGCGTGCGCAGGAGCTTCATCAGCCTTCCTTCTCGATGGTGTCCAGGACGTCGCGCAGGGCGGGTCCGTAGTCGTTCTTCCCCGGACAGGCGAAGGTGCAGAGCGCGAGGTCCTCGGGATCGAGCTCCAGAACGCCCAGAGCGCGACAGGAGGCGAGATCGCGGCTGAGGAGGGCCCTGAGCAGGAAGGTCGGGTGCTCGTGGATCGGCATGACCTTCTCGAAGACGCCGAAGGGGACGATGGCCCGCCGGCTTCCATGCGTGGAGCTGGTCAGCGGCATGGGCCTACCGCGCTTCGTCAGCCTCGAGAGGAAGAGGGGCATGATGGAGTACTTGTCGCCGCCCGGGCCGAGCCAGCCGAGGAAGACCCGCCGGCGTTCCTCGGCGATGGCGGTGACCTGGCTGTGGAAGCGCCCGAGATGGCCGGTCGCGCCCTCGACCTGGCGGCCGAAGAGGCACGACCCCGAGATGACGCGGGTCTCGCCCCCCTCGACCAGCCGGCGCGCGACCAGGGGGGCGATCTCGGCCCCCTGGCGCGTGCGTAGCAGGGCGGGGTCGGCGACCCGCGGACCCGCCACCGACACGACCCGCTCCACGCTGAGCCTGCCGGTCAGGAAGAGGGCGCCCAGGGCCAGCGCGTCCTGGTAGCCGATGTGCCAGACGGTGCGGTTCGCCCCCACCGGGTCGACCATGCTGATGTGCACACCGACGGTTCCCGCCGGATGAGGGCCGGCGAACTCGTGGACCTCGACGCCGCGGACGTCCGCTCCGGAGACTCGCGCTCCGGGCGCCCGGCAGAGATGGATCGGGCATCCATCCCCGAGCGCGACGAGGGCCTCGAGGCCCGCGCGAAAGTCCCCCTCGCGCCCCGCGATCACCGCCGCGGGATCGGGCGCCAGGGGGTAGGTGTCGACGGCGGTGACGAAGATCGAGCAGGGTGCGGTGCCGGGCAGCGGGGAGCGGCTGAAGGGCCGGGTCCGCAGCGCCGGCCACATGCCCGACTCCAGCATCAGCGCTTCGACCTGCTCGGCGCTCAGCTCGCCCGGAGGCTTCCCCGTGTAGGACGGAAAGGTCTCGTCCTCCTCGCGCGCGTCGAGTTCGATGACGACCGCGAGGAGCGCCCGCTTCTCGCCGCGGTGGATCCCCGCGACCACGCCTCCGCCGGGAGAGGTGAAGAGGACCCCCACGTTCTTGCGATCCTCGAATAGCGGGGTCCCGCGGCGGACCCGATCCCCCTCCCTGACGCGCATGCGCGGGCGCATGCCCGCGTAGTCCTCGGCCAGCACGGCCACGCGCTCGACCGGAACGGGGTCGCCCCACCGGGTCGGGGCCGTTCCGGGCAGCGGCAGATCGAGGCCCTGGCGGACGCGGTGGAGCCTCGGCGGCGCCGTCGCGGGCGCCCGCTCTCCGGTCCTGCGGTCCCCGCTGGTCGAGGACTGGTGCGCGTTCCCGGCCGCCTGATCCGCGGCGAGCGGCGGTGTCGATGGCGATGGACCCATGTCCGCGGACCTCCCTGGGCGAGCGGCCCTCGTGCTCCTCGGGCAGCGGTCGGCTGCGGCTCTGCGGCCAGCGGCACCTCGAGGGGTCAGCTCGAGGCGTAGGCGATGACGTGGAAGACCGCGCCCTGCGGGTCCTGCAGCACGGCGAAGCGACCAACCGACGGAATGTCCATCGGCCCGGCGAGCACCTTGCCGCCCAGCGACGTGCACTTCTCGGCCGCCGCGTCGGCGCTGGCCACGGTGACGTAGGCGCCCCAGGCCGGCGGCATGCCCTGGGCCTGCGGCGGCGTGGCCATGATGCCGCCTATCGATGTGTCGCCGATCTTGACGACGTGGTAGTCGCCCTGCCCCATGCTCATCGTGCCGAAAGTCCAGCCGAAGAGGGCGCCGTAGAACTCGGTGGCCGCCCGCGGGTCGGACGTCATCAATTCGGTCCAGCTGAAGGCGCCGGCTGTCTTGTAGATGTCCTGATACTCCTTCATTCCCTGCTCCCTTCACAGAGGTCCTGCGAATCGCCTCCCGCCCCCCGGGTCCGAGGGACGGTTTCGGCGGCGGAGGATACCTCTCCACCCGCCGGCTTGTCCATTGGCGCTCGGCTTCTCCTGCGACT
>VGIY01000086.1 GCA_016867695.1 Candidatus Eiseniibacteriota bacterium
GGCGCGTACTCGATCTCGGCGCGGCGGACATGCTTCTCCTGACGGACATCCAGGGAGTCGGTGCGCACGACCGTCTGGCGCAGGCTCACCTGGGGGAGGTTGCCGCCGAGGAAGCGCAGCGTCCCCCCGAGCAGGGCCTCGCGCCCCCGGCCGCCGCCGCGACCGCTGCTGTCCGCGGGCAGGAGGGAGCGCGTCTCGTCCCAGTCGACGATCGCCTGCCACTGGGGGGCGAGATCCCAGCGGCCGCTCAGCCGGGAGTCGCCGCTCAGCCGCCCCAGACGCGTGCGGCGGTCCTCCAGCGTGGCGAAGCCTGCTCCCATGCGCCGGACCCGGCCGGTCAGCTCGAGACCGCGCCGGCGGGCCCGCAGGGCGACGGAGGCGGCGAGCGCCGTCGAGTCGGCTCCTCCGGCGGCGACCTCCGGGATCACCCGCAGGAAGCTCTGCTCGCCCCTGGCCTCGTAGCGCGCGGCGGCGCCGAGCGACCGGGCGCGCGACTCCCCGGAGGGGCTCCAACTAGCGCCGGTGAAGCCGAGGAAGAGGCGATCGCTCGGCGAGAGCCCGACGGCGCCGGCGTAGAGCAGGCGATCGGGCGAGAGGCTCGTGTCGATCGCCGCGGGGGAGGCGTCGGCGGCGATCTCGTACAGGTAGGCCGCCTCGATCGACGCGTCGTCGTCGAGCAGCAGGTGCTCGGCCAGCGTGAAGCTGCCCTGCCGCCAGTCGATCGTGTAGTCGACCGCCGCGCGCAGGAGCTCGCGGTCGAGGCGGATGCGTTCGGAGTCGGGGACGAGATGGCGATGGGCGAGCCGATAGACCGTCCGTCGCCCGTGGAACACCTCGCGCCCCGGATAGACGCGCCGCTCGCCCGCCCAGACATCGCCGGTAGCCAGGCGGCGGCCGGCGTCGGCTGTCCGCCGCCCGCCCTCCAGCCTCAGCCATCCGCCGCGCAACCCGGCGAGCGGAGCCAGCTCCGTCTCGAACTGCTGCGGATCCACTTCGCCCGCCGCCGCCGCGCGCAGGCGATCGTCGCGCCCCCCGCGGTAGTGGAGCAGGTAGGCGGCGTTGTTCGGATCGGTCGTGTCGTACAGGCCGTGGAGGGAGCGCTCGGCGCCCATCCGCCCATGGAGCGCCAGGTCGACGCGCGTGTCGGCGATCAGGTGGTCGAAGGCGCTTTCGCCCGCGGACCGCGAGGCGTCGTCCTCGACGTAGACCGTCGCGCCGCCCTTGAGCGTCAGCGCCCCTTGCGCCGAGTGCCGGTAGCCGAGGCCGGCCTCGTCGAGCGTGAAGCGCCGCCGCGCGCCGCCTTCGGCGACGGGGACGCCGGCGGCGCCGCGCTCGCTCTCCGGCGCGTCCCCCGGGAGGCCGTCCGGCCCGAGGGCGCCCTCCGGCCCGCCGGCGAGGATCGCCCGCGCGCGGAAGGCGAAGAGCGCGGGGTTGCCCTCCGAGCCGCGCAGCGCGTAGGCGGCGCGGCCGCGGCCGAGGAGGACGAGCGCGTCGCCGATCCAGCCGATCTCCCGTGGTTCGCCGGGCAGCAGGGGCACGGCGTTGGTGAAGTCGATCCAGCGGGCGGAGGCCTCGTCGTACCAGGCGCAGGCGCGCTCGGTGAGAACCCAGAGACCCCGCTCGCGGGTGAAGCCGAGCACGCGCTCTCCCGGCATGCCGTCGGCGGTGTCATCGCGCCGCCAGATGCCGCTGGCGGCGGCGTAGCGCCAGAGGCCGGCGTCGGTGCCGAGCCACAGGTCCTCCCCGACCAGCGTGGCCTGGTGGATGCGCGCGTCGGGCAGCTCCACGCCGGGAGCGAAGCTGGTCCAGCTCTCCAGATCCTTGTCGTAGCGGGCCAGGCCCCGGTCCGTGACGGCCCACAGGTGGCGCGAGGTCTGGCGCAGGGCGAGGACCCGGGGTGCGGCGAGCTGTCCGAGGAGGGAGTCGACGCGCAGTCGCTCGGTGGCCTTGCGGTACTCGGCCACGCCGCGTTCGAGGGCGAACCAGACGCGGTCGCCGCCCACGGCCACATCGCCCACCGCGCCCCAGGGCCCGCCGGGGGGCGGCGGGATGGCGTCCCACTCCAGCACATACCGGTCGAAGCGCGCGGCGCCCGCCTCGCCCCCTGCGTAGGCGTAGTCGGCGTCGGCTTCGACGTCGAAGACGATCGTGCCGACCGCCGCGCGCGGCGGCCCGTGGCTCTGCCAGTCGTCGAAGCGCGCGGCCGTCCGGCTCGCGCCGGCCCCGAACACCCACAGGTCGTCGGCGGTGAGCGAGAAGCCGGTCAGCGGCGCGGCGGGCAGACCGTCCGCGGCGGTCAGGAGCGTCCAGGCCTCCGACTCGGGCTGGAAGCGGTAGACGGCCCGGTCCGTGAGGACGACGCCGCGGCCCTCGACGGCGGCGAGGCGCGGGCGCAGGCGCGTGGCCTCGGTCTCGGCGAAGGGGGCCGGCGCCGCTACTCCTGAGGGCGTCGCGGGCGCCGCGGCGGCGGGCGCCCCGGCGGAGAGCGAGAGAGCCCCGGCGGAGAGCGAGAGAGCCCCGGCGGTGAGCGAGAACGCCGTGGCCGCGAGGACCGGGGCCCGGAGCGTCGCGCGCATCGTCAGGCTAGTTCGAGGATCCGCAGCGCGGCCAGATCGAGCGTGCCGACTCCGAGTTGAGCCGCCTGCTTGATGAAGCCGACCTGCTCGGGGACGAGCGTCTGGCGGTTCCAAGGCGTCAAGCCGACGGCGTAGGCGTCGACGGCGACCGGGTCGACGCCCGCCACGACGCCGCCGAAGGTTTCGCTCTCGCCCGGGCCCGCGGGGCCGCCCGTGCGCAGCAGCACCATCGCGTCGAGCACCGTCAGGTGCGGCCGCAGCACCGTGGCCAGGTCGGCGACGCCGGTGTGGACGTCCATGTCGTGGTGGAAGGTCTGCCGATCCCAGACGAGGCCCATCAGGTTCTTGAGACCGAAGCTGACGCCGGTGGCGCTGTGCGACTTGGCCGTCGGCAGATTGATGAAGACGTCGGCGCGGCGGACGACGCCGGCGACGGCCGTGCGCCGCAGCGAGCGGCCCTGCGGCACATCGATCGGCTCGTACGCGCGTTCGTCGTCGAGGGAGGCCAGCTTCGCCTTCGGGAAGGCGGCCACCGCGTCGGCGATCCCGGTGCGGGCGAAGCAGCGCTCGGCGGGCGCCAGCGTGTGGTCGACGACGAGGATCCGCCGCGCCCCCGCCTCGCAGCAGAGCTCGAGCAGCGCGGCGAGCACGGCCGGGTGCGTCGTCGCGCCCCACTCGGGCGGGGCGACGAAGGCCGCGTTGGGCTTCACCAGGACGACCTGATCGGGCTGGACGAACCGGCGGATGCCGCCGAGCGCGTCGAGCGCGCGGCGTAGCGCCTCGGCGGGATCGCCCCTGGCGCAGACGAGGTCGGGCGGCGCGGATGGGGGAGCGGTGGGCGCGGGCGAGACGGCGGCGCCCGACTCGTGCTCGGCGGCCGTGGCCGCGCCGGCGGACGGGATCGGCTCGGGATCCTCTCCTCCGGCCGGGGCCATGCCGGCCGCCGCGGCCAGCCCGGCGCCGCAGCAGCGAACCCCGCGGATGAGAAAGCTGCGTCGGTCCACCGCCTGCCTCGCGTTTGCGGCGGCGCGGCCGCCTAGCGGGTCATCTCCTGATCGACGTTTCCGGCGAAGAACTCGGCCTGGTTGCGGGCCTCCTCCGGCGAGACGGCGTTCGAGATCTCGATCTTGGCGTAGTAGCGCGCGCGCACGAAGTCCAGCGCCTTCCCGGTGGGAATGATGGGCGAGAGGCGCGCCGTCTCGCCCACGGCGGGATAGGCCTCGATCGTCGAGGGACGGATGTCGCCGTCGTCGTAGAGGTCCAGCGCGCCCTGAGCGGTCGTCATCTCGTAGATCGAGACGCGCAGGACCGCCCCCGCCTGGGCGCCGGAGCCGGCGTAGTCGGCGATGGCGAACTCCTTCATGCCATGGCGCGTGTAGATCTCGTAGCCGCCGTTGATCACCGCCTGGAGCTCGGCGTCCGTCGTGCCCGTCTGCGGCGCTCCCGCCTGTTCCCAGCCCGACACCTGCGTGGGCAGGAAGTCCTGCGGGTGAAGGAGGACGGGGGCGGTCCCCTTGCCATCGCCTCCGCAGCCCGCTCCGAGGAGCGGAAGCGCCAGGATCGCCCAGAGCGCGACCGGCAGCGCGGCGCGGAAGGCGGTCGGCAGCACGGCCGCCAGGGCGGACGGCGACGCGGGCCGCGGCGCGCTCCTCGGTGAGGAGCGCAGCGGGGCCGGCGGGCGGCGCGGGAGCGCGAGAGGGGAGCGCGATGGTCCACCGGGGGCGATCGAGCGGGACTGCATGGGCGAACACCTCCTCGCCCCCCAAGGTAGACGGCGGACCAGCCGATCGCAAGGCGCGATCATCTCCACGCTCGCCGCCAGGGTCGCTGCACGCAGCCGCGCTCGCCGCCAGGGTCGCCGCACGCAGCCGCGATCGCCGCCAGGGTCACCGCCGCGCCGCTCCGTGCGCACGGAAACCGGCGTCGGGACTTCGGTAGCGCCCGGGGCATGGTAGCGGCTATGCTCCCGCGGCCGCGCCGGGACTGCCGGCGCGCCGCGGCCCTGGGTCCGTTCCGGAGGAGAACCATGCGGCGACACGCGTTCCAGGAGCTTCTGAGAGAGCGGGTGCTCGTCTGCGCGCCCCCCGGAGCCGCCGAGACCCTGCCGGCCGAGGCCGCCGAGGCGCCGGCGCCCGAGGGGGGCGGCGGGTCCTCGGGGCCGCCCGAGATGCAGGCGATTGACAGGCACGACGAGCTCGTCGCCGCTCACCGGGCGGTCCTCGACGCGGGGGCCGACATCCTCCTGACGCTGACCGCGGGCGCCAACCGGCCGGCGCTCAGCCTGCTCGACGCGCCGGGGAAGCTGCCGGAGATCATCCGCCGCGCCATGGAGGCGGCGCGCTCCGCCAGCGCGGCCGTCCCTCGCCGCGACGAGGGCCTGCCGGCGATCGGCTTCCTGCTGGGCGTGCTGCCCCCCGCCGCCGGCCGGCAGGCGGGCTTGACGCTGGAGCAGAGGATCGAGGCCTATGGCGAGGTCGTCAGGATCGCCCGCGCACAGGAACCCGACCTCTTCGTCGTCGACGCTTCCGGAGAGCTCGAGAACCTGCGCGCGGCGCTGATCGCGCTGCGCGCGACAGCGCCAGAAATCCCGGTCGTCGCGCAGATGACCTTCGGGCCCGACGGACGCACGGTCGAGGGCACTCCTCCCGCGGTCGTCTGGGCCGTGGCCCGCAGCCTCGGCGCCGACGTCGTCGGGGCAACCGGGGCGCTCTCTCCCGCGGAGATGCTGCGCGTGGCCTCGGCCTTCGCCGAGGTGAGCGACCTGCCGCTCATCTTCCAGCCGTCTGCGGTCGCGCAGGGGCGGGACGCCGGGTCGGCGTTGAGCGCGCAGGAGTTCGCCCGCCAGGCGAAGCTCCTGCTCGCCAAAGGCGCGGCCATCGTCGGCTGCGGCGGCGGGCATGACGCCGGGCACCTGCGGGCGCTCGCCCGCGCGGCGCACGAGGCGGCGCCGTCGCCCAGGGAGCCGCTCGAGGGAACGCTCGCCGCCAGCCGGACGCGCGACGTCGAGATCGGGCCGCGGCGGGGGCTGGTCACGATCGCCGAATGGCCCACGCTGTGGGGCGAGACGCGCCAGGCCTTCGCCGGCGGGTCGATGAAGGGGCTGGCGCGCGCCGTGCGCGAGGCGCTGCGGGCCGACACGCAGATGCTCGAGGTGCGCTGCACGCTCCAGCCCGAGGAGGAGCCCCGCTTCTTCGATGAGTTCCTGCCGGTGCTGCAGTCGGAGGTCCACCTGCCGCTCCTGATCGCCGCGGAGTCGCGCAAGGGCCTCGAGATCGCGCTGCGCCGCGCGGTCGGGCGCTGCCTGATCTCGGGCGTGACGGGCGAAAGGAAGACCTGGGAGCGGGCATTTCCCCTGGCGCGGGAGCATGGCGCGGGAGTCGTGGCCGCCTGTCACGCGGGAACGGCCATGCCGCGCACGGCCGAGGAGCGGCTGGCGATCGCCAGGCAGATCCTCGAAGCGGCGATCGCCGCCGGTGTGCCCGCGGAGGACCTGCTCTTCGATCCCGTGGCCGTGCCCGCGCACACGGAGGGGCCGCGCGCTCTCGACGCGCTGCGGGCGATCGCGCTGATCAAGGCCGAACTGGGCCAGGCGACGGTGCTGCGCCTCTCTCGCGTGAGCGACGGACTGCCGGGGCGCGGGCGCGTGGAGTCCGCGTTCCTGGCCATGGCGGCGGCGGCGGGACTGGACGCGGCGATCGTCGACCCCTACAACCCGCGCGTCGGCGAGACGGCGCTGACCGCGTCCCTGCTGGCCGGGCGCGACCGTGAGTCGCGGCGGTATCTTGCCCGCTTCGACAAGGGGGAGACGGAGGCGCGTCCCGCTCCCGCGGCGCGTGGGGCGGGGCCCGCGCGCGAGCCGCGGGAGGAGCGGCCGGAACGCAGTGAGGCGCCGGGGCGGAGCGGCCCGCGGCCGGCGAGCCGGGAGCGCGAGTCGTGGCCGCCGCGACAGCCTCGCCGGCCGCGCGAGGCCGAGGCGGCGAGAGGGCCGCGGAAGGCCGAGGCGGCGCCGAGGCCCTACGAGGCTGGGCGCGGGCCCCGTCGCGAGCCCACCCGGGCCGCCCCGCACGATCGGCGGGAACCTGGGGCACGGCGGAGAGAGCCGCGCCCGGGAGAGCGTGGGGAGTGGCGGGGAGCGCCGCGCACCGAGACGCGCCGGGATGCGCCGCATCCGGGGGCGCGCTGGGGAGCGCCGCGTTCGGGGGATCCGGGCGAGCGCCGCGATGGGCCGCGCCCGGGAGCGAGTTGGGGAGCTTCGCGCTCCGGCGGTTCGGGTGTTCGCCGCGACGCGCCGAGGCCGAGCGGTCCTGCCGGCCGGCCCGGGAAGCCGCGCGAACAGGGTTTGGGAGCGCGCCGTGGCTCCCCGCGTCCGGGAGGCCCGGGAGCGCGCCGGGATGCCCCGCGTCCGGGAGGTCCGGGAGCGCGCCGAGGCGCCCCGCGGCCGGGAGGCTCTCGGGGGGGGCGCGCGGCGCCGCGCGGGACGCGCCGGCCTACTTCGCCCAGGGCAGGTGATCGAGGTCGACGTTCCCCCCGGAAAGGATGATCCCGATCCGCAGGCCCTTCGTCTCGACCTTGCCGGCCAGGAGCGCGCCGAGCGGCACCGCCGACGACGGCTCGATCACGATCTTCATCCGCTCCCAGACGAGCCGCATCGCGGCGACGATCGTCTCCTCGTCCACGGTGACGATCTCGCGCACGTGGTCCCGGATGGCGGCGAATGTGCGCGGGCAGAGCGAGGTGCGCAGTCCATCGGCGATCGTCTGCGGGTTCGTCTGCGGGATGATCCGCCCCGCCTGCAGCGAGCGATAGGCGTCGTCGGCCCCGGCGGGCTCCGCGGCGACGACCGCCGCGATCGTCGAGGTGTGCGCCGTCGCGATCGCCGTGCCGCTGGCCAGCCCGCCGCCGCCGACCGGCGCGAGGACCAGTTCGAGCCCGGGGACCTCATCCAGCAGCTCGAGCGCCGCGGTGCCCTGCCCGGCGATCACCCGATCGTTGTCGTAGGGATGGACGAGCGCGGCTCCGGTCTCGGCGATGACCGCCGCGGCGGTCGACTCGCGCGAAGCTAGCGTCGGCTCGCAGAGAACGATCCTGGCGCCGTAGCCTTCCACCGCGCGGCGCTTCACCTGCGGGGCGCTGCTCGGCATGACGACCGTGGCCGGGATCCCGCGCAGCCGCGCGGCGAGCGCCAGGGCGGCCCCGTGATTCCCCGACGAGTGGGTCAGGACGCCGCGCCGGGCCTCCTCCTCGGGCAGCGAGAAGACCGCGTTGCAGGCGCCGCGGAACTTGAAGGCGCCCACCCTCTGGAAGTTCTCGCACTTGAAGAAGAGCTCGGCCTCCAGCCGGCCGTCGATCCCCCGGCAGGTCAGCACGGGCGTGCGGCGGGCGTGCCCGCGGATGCGCTTTGCCGCTTCATGGATGTCGTCGATCGTCGGATAATGCATGGCGCGGTATCCTAGACGGTCGCCCGCCTCGCCGGAAGGGGGGGATTGGGGCGTCTCCTTCGGCTACGGCGCGGCAGCGGATCGGGGATCCCGGCCGCGGGGAGGCGGGTCGTGCTCGTCCAACGGGGGGAGTTCGCGGCGCTGGCGACGGCCTTGTGCTGGACGATCACCGCGCTCTCGTTCGAATCGGCGGGCCGGCGCGTGGGATCGCTGTCGGTCAACCTCCTGCGGCTCGTCCTGGCCCTGGTCCCGCTCGGGATCTTCGGCTGGATCACCCGCGGCCGCTTCCTGCCGACCGACGCGAGCCTGCACGCCTGGATCTGGCTCGGCCTGTCGGGCATCGTCGGGTTCACGCTCGGCGACCTCTTCCTCTTCCGCGCCTTCGTGCTCGTCGGGGCGCGGACGACGATGCTCATCTCGATGTCGCTCGCGCCGATCCTCGCCGCGCTCACCGGTTGGCGGCTGCTCGGCGATCGCCTGACCCCGCTAGACTGGGTGGGGATGGCGATCACGCTGGCCGGCGTCGCCTGGGTCGTGCTGGAGCGCCAGGGCAGCGGCAGCGTCGTCGAGCGCTCCAACCGGCGCGGCGGCATCTTGCTCGGCATCGGGGCCGGGGTGGGCCAGGCGGCCGGGCTGATCCTGGCCAAGTTCGGGATGGGCGCCTTCCCCGCCTTCGCCGCGTCGCAGATCCGGGTGCTGGCCGGGGCGCTCGGCTTCACGGTCCTCTTCTTCGCCATCGGCCGGTGGCCGCGGGTGCGGGCGGCGATCGCCGACCGCCCGGCGATGGCCCGCATCGCCCTCGGCGCGTTCTTCGGCCCCTTCCTGGGCGTCTCCTTCGCCCTCCACGCCATCCAGAACGCGGCGACTGGGGTCGCGGCGACGATCATGGCGCTCGTGCCCGTCTTCATCATCGCCCCGGCGATGCTGCTCTTCCGGGAGCGCGTGAGCGCGCGGGCACTCTTGGGGGCCGTCGTGGCCGTGGGCGGCGTGGCGCTGCTCTTCCTGCAGTAGCCGGCGACCCGCGCCCGCGGCGAGATAGTCGCTGCCGGCGAGGGCCGGGCGGCGGCGCAGCCTCTCGAGCAGGGGGGCGACGGCCGCCGCGAAGGAGGCTGCGCTCGAGTCCGATGAGCCCGGCAGCCCTCCC
>VGIY01000087.1 GCA_016867695.1 Candidatus Eiseniibacteriota bacterium
TCGCCTCCGGCCTTAGCCGGCGCCCGTCCGCGGGCTCCGGGTGCGCCCGGTCGCCCCCGTGCGGGGGCCCGGGCGGCGCGAGTTACTCGACGATCTCCGTCACCACCCCCGCGCCCACGGTCCGACCACCCTCGCGGATCGCGAACCGCAGCTCCTTCTCCATCGCGATCGGCGTCAGCAGCTCCGCGTCCACCGTCACGTTGTCCCCGGGCATCACCATCTCCCGCCCCTCGGGCAGCTTGATCGACCCCGTCACGTCCGTCGTCCGGAAGTAGAACTGCGGCCGATACCCGGTGAAGAACGGCGTGTGCCGTCCCCCCTCCTCCTTGCTCAACACGTACACCTCAGCCTTGAACTTCTTGTGCGGCGTGATCGAACCAGGAGCCGACAACACCATCCCCCGCTCCAGATCCTCCTTCTCGATCCCCCGCAGCAGCAAACCCACGTTGTCCCCAGCCTGCCCCGCGTCCAACAGCTTGCGGAACATCTCCACCCCGGTCACCACCACCTCGCGCGTCTCCCGAATCCCCACGCGCTCCACCTTCTCCCCAACCTTGATCTGTCCCCGCTCCACGCGGCCCGTCCCCACCGTCCCCCGCCCCGTGATCGAGAACACATCCTCCACCGGCATCAGAAACGGCTTGTCGATCGCCCGCTCCGGCGTCGGTATGTAACGGTCCACCGCGTCCATCAACTCCTGAATGCACTTCGTCGCCTCGGCATCGTCCGGCGTCTGCATCGCCTTCAGCGCGCTCCCCCGCACCACCGGAATCACGTCCCCGGGAAACTCGTACTTCGTCAGCAGCTCCCGCACCTCCAGCTCCACCAGGTCCAAGAGCTCCGGATCGTCCACCATGTCGCACTTGTTCAGAAACACCACGATGTAGGGCACGTTCACCTGCCGCGCCAGCAGCACGTGCTCCCGCGTCTGCGGCATCGGACCGTCGTCGGCCCCCACCACCAAAATCGTCCCGTCCATCTGCGCCGCGCCCGTCACCATGTTCTTGATGTAGTCCGCGTGCCCCGGACAGTCCACGTGCGCGTAGTGACGCTCCGCCGTCTGATACTCCACGTGCGCCGTGTTGATCGTCACCCCGCGCTCCTTCTCCTCAGGAGCGTTGTCGATCGAGTCGAACGAACGAGCCTCCGCCCATCCCTTCTTGCTCAAATACAGCGTGATCGCGCTCGTCAGCGTCGTCTTGCCGTGATCCACGTGCCCGATCGTCCCGATGTTCACGTGGGGCTTCGTCCGGACGAACTTCTCCTTGGCCATCCTTCCCGGTCCTCCTTCGTTACGACTCTCCGCGCCGTGCTAGCCGCACCGAGCGTCCCGGCGCTGAGCCCGCGAGCAGAATTGAACTGCTGACCTATTGCTTACCATGCAATTGCTCTACCGACTGAGCTACGCGGGCCTAGGAACCTCCGAGCGGGAAACGGGACTCGAACCCGCGACCCTCAGCTTGGAAGGCTGATGCTCTAGCCAACTGAGCTACTCCCGCACGAACTCCGAGCCATGCAACCGCCTTGGCGCCATGGCGTTCGAATCTGTGGCGGGGGAAGGATTCGAACCTTCGAAGCCGTTCGGCGACAGATTTACAGTCTGTTCCCTTTGACCACTCGGGAACCCCGCCATACCAGCCTTCGTCGCAAGCAGGCCGCGCCGAGAAATGGGACGCTGAGCTGGCGAAGGGATTTGAACCCCCGACCTGCTGATTACAAATCAGCTGCTCTACCACTGAGCTACGCCAGCCTGTCGGAACCGCCGCGGACCCGTCGGTTCGCGCCTCACCGGCGTAGCTCTCCCGGCAGGCTGCCAAAGCGACGGATGATACGGACCCGGACGCTCGAGCGTCAAGCCGCAATTCTCGGCCGGGCCGCGGAGTGGCCCGCCCGCCCCCCGGGGGGCGCCCCGGCCGCCCGGCCCCGGGGACCGGCGAAGGCCCCCGTGAATGAGGTCGGGCGCCCGAGTGGCTCACTTGAGCCTTTCGGCGCCTCACCCCGGCCCGCCCCCCCGCCCTGGGGGAGCCTGGGAGAGCTCCGCCTCCTTCACTCGAGCGCCAGCCGGCAGACCCGCTCGACCAGCTCGAGGAACCCGATGCCGGCCGCCTGCGCCGCCTTGGGCAGGAGGCTGGTGGCGGTGAACCCAGGTATCGTATTTATTTCCATGCACATGGGGATGCCGTCCGAACCGAGCCGATAGTCCGCACGGGCCATCCCGCCGCACCCGGTCGCCCTGTAGAGGGCCTCGGCCGAGTCGCGGATCGCCCGGGCGGCCGCCTCCGGAATCGCCGCCGGGACCTCATAAGAGGTTTCTCCGGTCGTGTACTTGCGGGCGTAGTCGTAGAAGCCGGTCCGGGGACGGATCTCGACGATCGGGAGGGCCTGTCCTCCGAGGAGCCCCGCGGTCAGCTCGAGCCCCGGAATGTATTTCTCTACAAGGAGTTGTCTCGGACGTCGCGGGCCGCAGATCGCCCTCAGACCTAGCGAGCAGGCCGCCTCCCACTCCGAGGACTCGCGAACGATCGAGATCCCGACTGAACTTCCTTCCTGGCAAGGCTTTATGACTGCCGGCAGCCCCCCTACCGGTGTCCCGCCCAACCAGGAGGGCGGCGGCCCGGGGTCCGACTCGCCGGCGAACTCGAGGAGCGCCCAGGGTGGGGTGGCCACTCCGAGGCTTCCCATCACCCTCTTGGTCAGCGCCTTGTCCATGGTCACGGCGCACGCCGAGGGGCCGGACCCCGTGTAGGGGAAGCCCGCCGACTCCAGCAGCGCCTGGACCATGCCGTTCTCGCCCACGCCGCCGTGCAGGGCGATGAAGGCGACGTCGGCCCTGCCGCGCAGGAGGCGCGCCGCCTCCAGCAGCCTCTCGCCCCATGTGGACTCCGGCGGCGGGGCGGGAGGCAGCGGGATGTCCCCCGTCGAGTGCCCGGGCAGGAACGCGCCCGTGCCCAGATCGTAAGCCCGCACGCCGTGCCCCCCGTCGCGCAACGCCGCGGCCACGGCGCGCCCGGAATCCAGGGAGACCTCGCGCTCCGACGACATGCCGCCCATGATCACCCAGACGTTCACGGCGCCGCCTCCTCCAGCAGGACACGGTTGTGCGGATTGCGATCCTCGTTGGCGCTCGTCACCCGGATCGCCGGCAGGTCCTGCACCACGCACTTCGTCTCGCAGATGCCGCAGCCGGTGCAGAGCTCGATGTCCACCTGGGGCTGTTTCACGACTCGCGTCTCCCCCGCGGCGGTGACGACGGCCGCCTCGCGGAACCAGATCGCCTTCTTGGGCAGCGGGCAGTGCTCCTCGCAGACGATGCAGCTCGTCTGGAAGGCGAAGGGCAGGCAGCGGGAGGCGTCGATGGCCGCCAGCCCGATGCGGACCCGCTTCTTCTCCTCGGGCTCCAGGCGCCGGATCGCCTGCGTCGGGCAGACCTGGCCGCAGAGCGTGCAGTGGAACTCGCAGTAGCCGATGCGCGGCACGAGCCGGGGCGTCCAGATGCCTTCCAGGCCCGCCTCGAGCAGCGTCGGCTGGAGCCCGTTGGTCAGGCAGACCTTCATGCACTCGCCGCAGCGCACGCAGCGCTCCAGGAATTCCCGCTCCGGCAGCGCTCCGGGCGGGCGGATGAGCGCCGGATCGGCCCGCGCCGGCGACAGGGGCAGGCGCAGCATCGGCACCCCGGCGACGCCCGCCGCGGCCGCCAGGAGCAGGTGCCGCCGGCGGACCTGCGCGCCGGCGAACGCGCTCGACCAGGCCGGCACGGGACTCGCCGGCTTCGCTGGCGACGGCGCGGCGGCAGCCGGCGCCGGCGACTCGGCGGTCCGCGGAAGCGGCGCCGGCCCGCCCGGTGCCTGTGCGCGGAGGGCTCTCGGAGCGGGCGCCGGCCCGCCCGCGGCGGGCGGGAGGAGGGCTCGCGGGCGCGCGAACCCCATCGCCAGGCCGTGCTGGCCGCAGGCCGCGGTGCAGTTGCCGCACACCAGGCACTCCGACGGCCGCCACCCGCCGCGGATCTCCGGCTCGGCCGCGCCCTGGCAGTGGAAGGTGCACAGGTGACAGTCCTTGCAGCCGTCGCGCTGGCGGATGCGGAAGAGGCCGAAGCGGGCGAATGTCCCGAGCAGCGCGCCCAGCGGACAGAGCACGCGGCACCAGAAGCGATGCCGCACGAAGCTCGCCGCGAGGATGGCGGCGAGGATCGTCCCGAGCAGGAACGCTTGGTGGAAGCGGGGCTGGGCGAAGTGGATCACGCGCCCCTGCAGCCAGCCGAAGACCGGCTCGCTGAACCGCGACACTCCCAGGGGATTGAAGTGGTAGGCGGTGTCGAAGAGCCCCCGCAGGCCCATCTCGGCGCCGGGCAGCACGACGAGTCCCAGCGAGCGCACGGCGATCGAGATCGGGTCGAAGAGCCCGCTCCACTGCGCGCCGAAGAGCGCTGCGGCGAGCAGCCCGGCCAGCAGATAGAACTTGATCGTCTGCGAGCGCCGCCAGCGATTGGTGCGGATCACGTCCGGCCGCCGGCGCAGCGGCAGCTTCTGCGCCAGCTGGATCATCACCCCCATCGGGCAGATCCAGCCGCAGAAGAAGCGGCCGAGGACGAGGGTGAGCGCGAGGGTGATCAGCGAGAGCCAGAGGAGGCCGGGCACGCTGCCCGAGGCGAGCAGCGTGCTCAGGAAGTGGAGCGGATCGATCTCGAGCCACAGCTTGACCGGCAGGCCGAGTTCGTCGCGCCCCTGGTACTGCGTCTGCGTCAGGAGGGCGAGAAAGAGCGTGAAGAAGAGCGTCTGCGAAAGGATGCGCAGCCTGCGAGTCATGGTCCGCCCATCCCTCCTCCGCCCGGGCGACGGCGTCGAGGGCGCGGGGTCGCCTCGGCCGCGCGCGCCTGAGGGAAGGTAGGACAACCAGGGGAGATCCGCCACGGGAAAGGACGCCCCGGCCCCCGCGGGGACCGGGGCGCCGGCGACCCTTCGCGCCGATCTCCCCGGCGGCCTTATCGCACGACCGCCACCCGGCCGTGGAGGGCTTCGCCGTCGGCGGCGAAGCGGTAGAAGTAGCTGCCCGCCGGAACGAGCCTGCCGGCCGCGTCGCGTCCGTCCCAGGGGAGCGAGCGGACGCCCGCGCCGAGGACTTCTCCGCCCAGGGCGCGGACATGGCGACCGGCGGCGTCGTAGAGGTCGACGTCGACGCGCGCCTCGCGCGGCAGCGCGAAGCGGATCGCGATCGACGCCGCCTCCTGCCCTCTCGCGGCCCCGCCCACCGGCGCCGGGCTCGGTCCGGCGGCCAGCAGCCGCGGGCGCAGGACGCGAGCGGCCGTCTCGTGGGGCGCCGCGGAGGCCGTGTCGAGGAGGATGCGCACGTCGTCGATGTACCAGCCCTCGCGGGTGACGGCGCCGTCGGAGCCGAAGGCCCAGCGCAACTGGGCCGGGCCGGCGAAGCCGCTCAGGTCGACGGTCACCTCCTACGAGTCGTGCGCCACCGCCAGTCGTGCGCCCCCGACCAGACCGGCGTCCCCGCCGGGAAGGGCCCCGGCGTGCCGCCGGCGCGGATGAGGTGCGAATACCCCCCCTCGGGCGTGAGCGTCTGCCAGGAACCCCCGCCGTCGGTCGAGATCTCGAGCAGGCCGCCGTCGTAGCAGTAGCCCGGATAGGCCGAGCTCGTCTCGGCGTCGATCCAGTGCCAGAAGGTGAGCTCCGAACCCGACGGCAGGGTGAAGGGCATCGTCTGGAGGATCGCGTGGCAGAGGTTGCCGTACTGCGCCGCTCCGGCGCCGCCGCACTTCCAGCTCGCCGTTCCGCCGCTCGTGTGATTGCGGTAGGTCTCGATGTGCCACTGGTCGATCCAGCTGCCCCCCGGCCCGGCGAAGTGCGTCCACTTCGCGTCGCCCGTCTCCATGTCGTCCAGGAAGATCTGGCCGACGGCGAAGAGGATCGGCAGGCTGACCTGATACGGCGCGGGCCCGTCGAGCCGGCAGTAGAGGAGGCCGGTGTAGACATCGGGGCAGAGCGGGTCGACGGCGACGGTGAAGCCCCCTTCGGTCGTCATCTGGCCGATGGGGATCACCCCGAGCGGATGCGGCGTCTCGTCGCTGATGAACCAGGCGTCGCCGCTGAGCAGGACCGCCTCCAGCGGCGGAGAGTCGGCCCCCCCGAGGTTGCCGATGCGCAGCGTCACGCCCACCGTCTCGCCCGGGTCGGCGATGCCGTCGCCGTCCCCCCCGCTGTCGTCGAGGGCGAGGATCTCGACGATGTAGATCGGCGAGAAGGCGCGCAGGTCGAGCCCGACGGAGCCCGGATCGGCCGAGAGCTGCAGGCTGAGGCCGAGCGGCTCGGCGTTGGGCACCGTCTGCGAGACGCGGAAGACGAAGGGCAGGCCGTTGCTGCCGATCGACCCCGCGGGGATGTCGCCGAAGAAGCGCGTGTCCTGGAGGAGGGTCACGTGGGGATTCGCCGTGGCCAGCGTCCCGCTGACGGCGAGGGCGTCCTCCATGCCCATGTTGAGCAGTCGCACGGTCAACTCGATCGTCTCGCCGAACTCGATCACGCCGTCGCCGTCGCCCGAGGAGCCGCCGGCATCGTCGTCGTCGACGACGAAGTCGTCGAGCGCGAGGTAGACGCCCTGGAGGTTGCCGAAGAGGTTGAGGAGATGACCCAGGTCGGGAGGCGTGCTGCTGTACTGCGGCGTCTCGTTGGCCGTGTCGTGCTGCTCGGCGTAGACGAAGGCCTCGTACATCGAGATCAGCCCGTCGCCGTTGAGGTCGGCGTTGACCGGCGTGCCGTAGGGCGTCTCCCCGGCGACGGCCGAGGTCCAGTAGTAGACGAACTCGTCCCAGATGTAGTCGGGCGGCATGGCCCAGGAGTATTCGTTCCAGGCGGCGGCGGTGGCGATCACCCGCCCGTCGCCCTCCAGGTCGTCGATCATCCCGCCGCTGAAGCACTGCTCGAACGTGCAGATGACCGTCTCGCAGGGCAGCGCGTCCACGAAGGCGGCCAGCTGGTCGTCGCGCAGCTGCTCCCAGTTCCACAGGTTGAGGTAGCAGTCGTGGCCCGACTCCTGGCCGCCATGGTCGGTGGTGAAGATGAAGAGCTGATCGCTGGGCGTGAGCACGGCGGCCAGCTCGTCGAAGACCTGGGTGATGTACTGCATCGTCGCCGGGTACTCGATGTCCGGGTCGCCGTCGCCGTCGAGGTCGGGCGGCGAGTTGGTGCCGTTCGAGCGGTCGGGCGCCGGGTCGAGGCCGTCGGAGATGCAGACGCGGATGTGATCGTCGGGGTAGCCGTAGTACTCGACGAGCGTCGTATAGATGAAGGCGCAGTCGTTCCAGTAGCGGATGTGGTTGTTCGACTGGTTCGCACCGCCGCTGATGATGAAGGCGTAGGCCTGGCCGCGCGTCGGGGGCTCCGGCTTGGGCCGCTGCGCCAGCTTCTCGCGGAACCAGCGCATGGCCTGCTCGGAGGCTCCCGGCGGGGGATTGTCGCGCCCGTCGGTCAGCTCGATCAGGCGCTCCTGGTCGCGCGGCGGTGTCATCGCGTCCTGGCGGCGCAGCTCCCCCGTCCGAAGATCGACGAAGATGTAGGCGCAGGGGTGCTCCCAGTTCGCCCCGGGCACGAGGTCGACGAAGATCAGCCAGCCGTCGGAGGGCGCGGTCAGGACCGGCCGGTGCCAGTCGCTCACCGACTCGCCCGCGGCGAGCGGCCGGGGATCGACGTAGAGGCGGACTCCCTCGAGCGAGCCCCCGAGGACCCGGTCCGTCACCAGCGTCACCGCCTCGTCGCGCGTGATCCCCTGCGCCGCGCCGGCGGCGGCGAAGAGCAGGACGCACGCGATCCCGCCGAAGCGTACAGCGCGCCGGACGATGCCGGACCATCCCTGGTGCAGTGGCCTGCGCTTCATCTTGCCCCCCTTGGACTGATGCGCCGCGGACCGAACCGCCGCGGGGCGACACGCCATCGACCGGCGCGCCGCGGATCGACGCGCCGTGGACTGAGGCGCCGCGGACCGAGGCGCCGTGGACTACGGCGTCGTGGCTGGGCGCGCCGCGGACCGGCACGTCCCGGGCCGATGCGCCGCGACGCGCCCGCCCTGACCTCCGCCGGGCGCGTCCGGAACCGACGCTTGCCAGAACCCCATACAGCAACGATCATACCACTTCCGCACGGTTCGGCGACACGGGCCGCTTGCGCCCGGGGCCCGTCGCGAGGCGGACCCCGGCACCGACAGGAGGCGCTGATGGGCACGGCTCACTTCCTTCAACTAGAGCGCAAGGACTACGATTCTGGCCGCTGGTTCGCCAGGCTGCGGGATGAGTGGGCGGCGGGGCGCGTCGGCCTGGTCGAGATCGCGCCGGAGCCGAGCGGCGACCCCGAGCTGCGCGCGGCGATCGAGACCATGCTGGCCTCCAACGGCTCGTACGAGCCGGGCGACCGCGCCGTCATCCACGCCCGGCCCGCGGCGCTCGACATGGCGGGCGAGACGGCCCTGCTTCTGCGGGCGCGCGGCGTCGAGGCGCGGATCATCCTCGGCATGGCCTCGCTCGGCCGGCAGGTGCGCGAGCTGGTCGAGATCGCCCGCCGGTCGGTGGAGGGCGCGCCGGCCGGCGACGCGACCGGTGCCGCGAGGGAGGCGACGGCCCACGCGCCGGCCGGCGACGCGGCGGGCGCGCTGTCCGGAGCTGCGACCGGCGGCCCGGCGGAGGCGGCGGCCGGCGCGGCGGCGCCCCCCCGGGACTACTCGCGCGCCGACGCCGCCGCGCTCGACGGCATCCAGGCCTGCTATCGATCGCTGCTCGAGCCGATCGAGCGGGAGGGCCGCGGGCACTGGATCGTGCCGATCGGCACGGCTCCCGACCCGGAGCCCGACTGCGTCCCGGCGCTGGACTTCTTCAGCAAGGCGGCCGGCCGGGGGCTCGCCCCGCTCGGAGCGCTGCGCGTGGATGGCCGCATCCGCTCGCACGACATCTGGCTCTATCCCGGCGAGCTCGACGTCCGGCGCTTGAACGAAGGCCTGCCCGCGGAGCGCCACTGGACGCTGGACGAGTGGCGGGCGCTGGTCTTCCGCTCGATGGCCGTCGGCGCCGACGAGTTGCGGCGCATCGCGCTGGGCACCGAGGCGATCGCCCTGACGATCGCGGCGTCGGAGCGCGGCGGTAGGCTCCACTACGCGCGCGAGGAC
>VGIY01000088.1 GCA_016867695.1 Candidatus Eiseniibacteriota bacterium
CTGCAGAACTGGGAGTCGAGCACCGACGACTTCCAGACTTTCCAGTTGATCCTCCACGACCCGGCGCACTACGCCACGCCGACGGGCGACGGGGAGATCCTCTTCCAGTACAAGCAGATCGTAAACGACGACTACCAGCGCATGTACGCGACGGTCGGCATCGAGGACCACACCGAGGAGGTCGGGCTGGCCTTCAGCCACGGGAACCAGTATGCGCCGGGGGCGGCGCCGCTCTCCGCGGGCCTGGCGATCAAGATCACCACGGCGCCTCCCGTCTATCAGCCGCTCACGGCCGAGGCGCTGCGTGCGGTCTGGGCGGGCCTGGGCGCGGGCCCGTCGAGCGCGGCGGGCGCATCCGGCGGCGACCTCGCGCCCGGCGGCGCGCGCGTCGAGGTGGCCTGGGAGCTCCCGGCCGCGCCGGCGCTGGTCGGCCTGGCGCTCGAGCGCGCCGCTGGGGATGAGGCGGGCGGCCTCGGCCCCTTCGCGCGGCTCCACGAGGAGTGGCTCGGTCCCGGCTGCCGCGACTTCGTCGACGAATCGGCCGACCTCGATCCGCGGCGCCGCTACGCCTATCGGCTGGTCGCCCGCGATCGCTTCGGCAAGGTGCGTACGCTGGGCGAGACCGAGACGGGGGCCGCCCCCGCTTCCGGCGAGGACGCCTTCTTCGTCCGCAGCCTCGCGGGGACGATCGTCCCCGGGGAGGCGCGGATCGAGTTCGCCGCCGGGACGACCGACATCGAGGAGCTGGCCGTCTACGACGCCGCCGGCCGGCGGATCGCCGACCTGCGTGCGCGCGCCATCCCGGCGGCGGGAGGCCGCGGGGCGGTGTCGTGGGACGGGCGCGACGACGCGGGCCGGGGCGCGCCGGCGGGCCTCTACTGGATCCGCATGCGCGCCGACGGAGCACAACGGGCGGCCAAGGTGTTGCTGGTCCGTTGAGTTCGGCGCCGCTCCCCCGGGGGCGGCGCTTCCGATTGGGGCCCGGCGCAAGCCGGACGGAGAGCGTGGAGGGCGGATCATGGGCGCCGTTTCGCGGCGGTCGTTTCTCAAGGGGGCGACGGTTTCCGTCGCCGGCCTGTCGCTGGGCGGGGCGCTGGGCCTCCGGCCGCTGGGCGAGCCGGCGCGCGCCGCCGCGGCGGGCAACTTCCCCCCCGCCGAGGTCCTCGACCGCCTCCTCGCCCGCGCCCTGCGCCACGGCGGCGACTACGCCGACGTCTATGTCGAGCACCGCATCCTGACCCAGGTCCGCCTCATCTCGGGCCGGATCGACTCCTTCGAGCATGGCGTCGCCCAGGGGGGCGGAGTGCGCGCGCTGCGCGGCGAGCAGACCGGCTACGCCTTCGCCGAGACCTTCGATCCCGACGAGCTGGCCCGCGCGGCCGACTCGGCGGCGGCGATTGCCTCGGGCGGGGGCGGCGCGCGCCAGGCGCCGCTGAAGGCCGTCGAGTTCCCCCGGACGGTGGCGGCGCGCCGGCCGATAGAGGAGGCCTCCTTCGACTCGCGCGTGTCGATCCTCGAGCGCGTCGACCGGGCGGCCCGGGCGGTGAGCCCGGCGATCACCCAGGTGGTCGTCGACTGCGCCGACGAGGCCAAGAGCTTCCGCCTGGCGACGTCGGAGGGGCGGCTGGCCGACGACGACCTGCCGCTCATCCAGTTGCGGGTGACCGCGTACGCGGCGGCCGACGGCCGCGGCGCCGAGGGGATGTACCGCGGCTCGCGGCGCGCCGGGATGGAGTTCCTCGCCGGAGACCTGCCCGAGCGGGCGGGACGCTTCGCCGCGGAGCAGGCGCTGCGCATGCTCGGGGCCGAGCCGGCGCCGACCGGCGAGATGCCCGTCGTCGTCGCCGCCGGCGGGGGCGTCATGTTCCACGAGGCGGTCGGGCACGGCCTCGAGGCGGACGGGATCCTGCGCGAGGCTTCGGTCTTCGCCGGCCGGATCGGCCAGAAGGTCGCCAGCGATCTGGTCACGCTGTACGACGATGCCCGCATCCCCGGGGAGCGGGGCAGCTTCAACATCGACGACGAGGGCACGCCGGCGCAGCACACGCCCCTGATCGAGCGCGGCGTCCTGGTCGGCTACCTGCACGACTGGCGCACGGCGAACCGGATGGGCGCGGCGCTCACCGGCAACGGGCGGCGCCAGTCCTTTCGCTACCCGGCGATTCCGCGGATGACGAACACCAACCTGGAGCCGGGAGGCCATGGGGCCGACGAGATCATCCGCGAGACGGCCAGCGGCATCTACGCCGTGCACTTCGGCGGCGGCGAGGTCGACACGACCAGCGGGCAGTTCACCTTCGGGCTGCGCGAGGCCTACCTGATCGAGAACGGCCGCCTGGGGGCACCGATTCGGGGCGCCAATCTCGTCGGTTCCGGCATCCAGGTGCTGGAGCGGATCGACCGGGTGGCCGCCGACTTCGAGGCCTGGCCGGGCACCTGCGGCAAGGACGGCCAGTGGGTGCCGGTGACGAGCGGGTGCCCCACGCTGCGGATCTCGAGCATCACCGTCGGCGGCACGGCGTAGCGGGCGGCGGGAGCGGGCGCGGCGCAGCGGTCGGTCGGAGCGGTCGGTCGCAGCGGTCGGTCGGAGCGGGCGCGCGGGGAGGCGCTCGAGGAGGCGCGCGGTTGGCGGCGGGCGCCGCGCGCACGAGGAGCGGAGCGAGATGACGGAACCCAGGCTGGATCCGATCCGGGTGGCCGCGGCGGCGGTGGACGCCGCCAGGCAGGCCGGGGCCGAGCAGGCCGAGGCCTATGTCCAGTTCGCCACGCAGCTCGACATCCAGGTACGCAACGGCGCCGTCGAGCGCGTCCGCCGCGCGGCCGGCCGCGGCGTCGGCCTGCGGGCGACGCACGACGGGCGCACGGCCATGGTGCACACGACCGACGTCGCCGGGATCCCGATGCTGCAGATGGCCGCGCGGGTCGTGGAGATCGCCCGCGCGCTCCCCGCCGGCGCGGAGGTGCCGATCTACGCCCTGCCCGGCGCCGTCGAGCCCTTCCCGCACCCCGATCCGGGCCTCTCGGCCGAGACGCTCGAGCGGCGTATCGGCCGCTTGCAGGAGATCGAGCGGGCGATGCTCGCCGTTGCCGGCGTCTCGCGCAGCGGCGGGGCATCCTGGAGCGAGACGGACGGCGAGATCGCCCTGGTGAACACCAGCGGCTTGAGCCTGTACGCGCCCTTCTGCGTGATCGAGAACGCCGCCGAGGCGATCGCCGAGCGCGACGGCGAGAGCTACCCGGGCGGGCGGCAAGTGGAACTCCCCGCGCGAACCCTGCTGCCCGTCGCCGAGGCCTTCGGGCGGGAGGCGGGCCATCGGGCGACCGAGATGCTCGGCGCCCGGTCGCTGGCCTCGACGCGCGCTCCGGTCGTCTTCACGCCGCGGACGGGCTGGACGCTGCTGGCGTCGCTCGGCGGGGCGCTGCGCGGCGACCACGTGGTGCGCGGGCGCTCCTACCTGGCGGGCCGGCTCGGCGAGCGGCTCGCCGCCCCGGGCGTCACGCTGCGCGACAACCCGCACCGGCCCGCCAGCCCCGGACGGCGCGCCTTCGACGCCGAGGGCACGCCGACGCGCGACCTGGCGCTCGTCCGCGAGGGGCGGCTGGAGGCCTACCTGACGGATCTGAAGAGCGCCGCGGCCCTGGGCGTCGCTCCGGGCGGGCACGCCACCCGCGGCTCCCACGCCGAGGGGACCGAGATCGGCCCGAGCCTCTTCTACATGGAACCCGGCCCGCACACCCCCGAGCAGATCCTCGCCGAGTGCGACCGCGCGCTCCTCGTCACGCAACTTTCGGGCTGGTGGGTGGGGCTGTCGCCCGCGCACGACCAGTTCTCTTCGGCTGCGATGGGCATCTGGATCGAGAAGGGCGAGCCCGCCTACCCCGTGCGCGGGATCACCATCGCCGGGTCGCTCGGCGAGATGCTGGCCGGCATCGACCGCGTGGGCAACGACTTGGAGTTCACGAACAGGACGACGACGCCGACCTTCCGCGTCGCCGAAATGGCGATCTCGGGGATTTGAGCCCCGTCGAAACGGCGATCTCGGGGACTTGAGCCCCGCCGAAACGGCGATCTCGGGGGTCTGCGCCCCGTCGAGGTGGCGATCTCGGGGGTCTGCGCCCCGCCGCGGGCGGCTCAGATCCCCCAGCCCTTCATCCCCAGCCTCTCCCCGAGCGGCCTGAAGCCCTCTCCCAGCACCTCGTGCGCCTTGCTGACGACGAGGAACGCCTCGGGGTCCGCCTCCGCCACCAGCCGTTCGAGGTGGACGAGCTGCTTGCGGTTCACCACGCACAGGAAGACGTTCTTGGGCGCCCCGCGATAGAGGCCGTGCGCCTCGAAGAGCGTGCCGGTCTTGTCCAGGCCGAAGAGGATCGCCTCCCGGATCGGCTCGCTCTTCTCGCTGATGATCGTCACCGCGCGCGAGTGGGTGCCCCCCTCGATCAGGTAGTCGATGACCCGCCCGCAGACGAAGATGGTCACGATGGCGTAGAGCGACAGGTTGATGTCGCGGAAGTAGGCCGCGGCGAAGACGACCACCAGGGCGTCGGCGAGGATCATCCAGCTCCCGATGCTCAGATTGGTCCTGCGCCCCAGGATCTGGCCGACGATGTCGGTGCCGCCGGTCGAGCCCATCTGACGGAAAACCAGGCCGACACCCGTCCCAATCGCCAGTCCGCCGAAGATGCTCGCCAGCATCGGATCGAGCCCGTCGAAGACGGGCATCCAGCCCGCGCGGTCGACGATCAGCGTCAGCAGGTCCATGAAGGCCGAGACGGCCGCCATGCCGAAGAAGGTCCGCGAGAGGAAGCGCGTGCCGAACTCCCGCAGCCCCCAGAGGAAGAGGGGGACATTGATGGCGAAGCCGATGGCCCCGGTGGGCAGCTGCATGCCGAAGAGGTGCCCGCTGGCATAGTGGAGCACCATGGCGATCCCGTAGACCCCGCCCGGGGCGATCCTCTGCGGGATCATGAAGAGGCTGTAGCCGGCGGCCATGACCAGGCAGCCGAGGCCGATCAGCGCATAGGCGCGCCCCAGGCGGGGCAGCGCCGCGCGGCTGCGCTCGAGCCACTCGGCGCGCCGGGCGAGGAACTCCTCGGGCGACAGGGGACGGACGGCGGGCCTGGGGTTGGCCCCGGCGCTCCGCGGCGCCGCGGCCGTCGCGGCGTCCGGGCCGGCGGAGCCGCCCCCTCCGGATGTCGCGCCGGCATCCCGGCCGGTCGGGCCGAACCCTCGGGATGACAGGCTGTCTTCTCCGGCCACCGGGCTGGCGAGCGCTCCATCGCCCGCGCCCGCCTGCCCCTTCTCCCGCCCCCGAAAACCCGGATGTCCGGATCCCTGGTCGTCGCGATCGGGCACGCTCACGCCCCTCCCCCTCGGGCCTCGCCTTCCGGGGGTTCGCCCGCGTCCCGCTCGTCCCCCTGCGCGGCCCGGACCTGGAAGAACTCCCCGACGTTCTCGTCGGTGAGCATGCCGGCGAGCCTCTCGCCCTCGAAGACGAGCGCCACCCGCTGGCCCTGGGCATGCATGCGCTCGAGGGCCCCGGCCAGGCCGTCGCCGGGGTCCAGGCGGACGAAGTCGCGGCGGGCAGAGGCGGCCACATAGGCGCGGGGCCCATGGTCGGCCAGCCCGCGCACCAGGTCCGCGCGGGTGAGGATGCCGATCACCTCGGCGCCCCCGGAGACGGGGAAGTCCTGCTGGTGCGTCGCCAGGAGAAGGTCGGCCGCCTGCCCGAGGCTGTCGCTGTGACCGAGCACCTCGAATCTGCGGATCATGGCTCCGGCCACGCGGTGGCCCCGCATGAGGTCCAGCGACCGCTGGACGGCGACCTCCTGGCCGGCGCTCACGAAGACGAAGAAGGCGATGAACAGCAGCAGGAAGTTGCCGATGATCAGCCCGAGCAGGCCGAAGAGGATCGCCAGCGCCTGGCCGATGCTGGCGGCGATCGCCGTCCCCCGGACCATCCCCAGCCGCCGGGCGAGCAGCGAGCGCAGCATCCGCCCACCGTCCATGGGGAAGGCGGGGAGGAGGTTGAACCCGGCGAGGATGAAGTTGGCGATCATCAGGCGGGGGAAGAAGTGGACATCCCCCCGGACCATCTGGTCCAGCGGGACCCAGCGGCCCGAGAAGTGGAGCACGGCCAGCAGCGCCAGCCCGACGGCGATGTTGACCGTCGGCCCGGCGAGCGAGATCCAGAACTCCTGGCGCACGGTGCCCATCCCCTTCAGCCGGGCCACCCCGCCGAAGGGGTAGAGCGTGATCTCCTGCGTCCGCACCCCGTAGGAGCGGGCGGCGAGCGCGTGCCCGATCTCGTGGAGGAGCACGCAGGCGAAGAGCCCGAGGATGAAGAGCACGCGCAGGGCGATCGCCGGCAGCGACCCCGGGGTGGGCCCCGAGCCGCCGTGGGCCTCGAGCGACCCGCCCGCCTGGAACTCTATCCAGGCGAACCAGAGCAGGAGCAGGAGCAGCGTGAAGTGGACGCGCACCGGGATCCCGGCCACGCTGGCGACGAACCAGGTCCAGCGGCCCCGCTCCGTTCCGGCGATCTCGAGTTTGGCCATGGACGCACTCCGATCTCGGGCTGATGCCGGCCGGGCCCCGGGGGCGGAGGGGACCGCGGGAGGATGCCACAGGCGCCGCAGGGTGGGAAGGGCGGGCGCGCACTGAGAGGGCGCGCCCGCCTGGCCGGGCCGCACGCCCGATCGTGGCGGGGTGCTCGGCGGTGGCCGCGCGCGAGGCGAGCGTTCCTCGACACGCCGTGGCGCCTGGTCGGCGACGACCTGGAAGCCGCCCTTGCTGGCCGGCCACCAAGCCGCCGGGAAGAGCCTCCGGGTCGTCCCCACTCCCCCCCTGCAGGACACCAAGGCGGGGGAGCGGCGGTCCCGAGACCGGAGCGGGGCTGCAGCGAGGCTCGAAATGGAAGTGACCGATTCTAATCCGTGATGGAACCGTCATGAAACCGTTATTTGTCTAATCAACTTATTCACATTGCATTGGTCAACTAGATATGGCAAGCTGCGTTGAGCGGTTCTGCCCCGGGGAGCGTGGCGCGGCCGCGGTCGTCCTGTGGTCGGGGGAGCGTGAACGGGAGGAGTGCGCGTGGCGGTCGTACGGGAGAATCCCTTGCTCGAGGGCATCAGCGGCAGGGTCGGAGACCTGGTCTTCCGCGTCCGCGCCGGGCGGACGATCGTGTCCCGGCGCCCCCGGAGGCGGGGTCCGCCGCCGCAGAGCGAGACCCGCGAGAGGACCGTGTCGCGGTTCCGAGAAGCGGTCGCCTTCGCCCGCGAGGCCCGCCACGCGCCCGCCTTCCGCAGCCTGTCGCGAGTGCTGCGCGGCTACTCGCCCTACCACATCGCCCTCCAGGACTACCTCAGCGTGCCGGTCATCGAGCAGGTCGACGACAGCGGGGTCGGCCCGGAAGGGGGCGTCCTGCTGGTCGAGGTCTCGGAGCGGATCGACGTCCGCTCCGTCGTCGCCCGCCTGCTCGGGGAGAGCGGCGCCAGGGCGGTCACCGGGGAGAGGGTGCCCGGAGGCGGCCTCTCGCGCTCGCGACGGGTTGGGTCCCGCCCCAGGGAGGGGGAGCCTTCCGGCCGGCCCGGAGGTCCGCACGGGGGAGCGTCGCCCCCCGGGTCGACGCCGGCCGAGATCTTCTTCCGCCGCCCGGCGGCGGAGCCGCCCTCCGGCCCCGGCCGGGCCGACGGGAGCGCGGCAGCCGGCTCCGGCGGCGGATTGCCGTCCGGGCTGCCGTCCGGGCTGCCGTCCGGATTGCAGTCCGGGTTGCAGTCCGGGTTGCCCGCCCGCCCCTCCGCACCGGACCCCGGCGAGCGGGCCGAGCCGTCCGCCGGCGCACCCCCGGGGCGCAGGCTCACGACCTGGAAGGTGCGGATCCCCGTCGCCGGTGAAGTCGAGGTCGTGGCCAGCGACTACGCCGGCAATCGTGCCGTCCTGACGCTGAGCGTGCCCGGCAGGGAATCCCCGGCCGGGCCGGCCGATCGCGAGAGGTGATGGGAGGTGATGGGAGGTGAAGAACCTGAGACGGGTTCTCGGTGGTGCGCGCGGGCTACCGGAAGACCGATGACGAGCCTCCCGGTCTCACCCGCAGCAGGCGCCCCCGGACCTCGCCGGGGCCGCTGGCGAGGCTCCAGAAGTACGCGCCCGGGGGGCAAGGCCTGCCCTGATCGCCCCTTCCGTTCCAGGCGAGCTCGTGGACTCCGGCCGCCAGCCCCTGCCGCTGCGCCGCCCACAGCCGGCGGCCCTGCGCGTCGTAGATCGTGACGCGGACATCCCCCGGGCGCAGCAGCCGGAAGCGGCAGACGGGGTCCGGGCTGCCGGGGTTTGGGGCCCATTCCACGTCGGTTAGCGTCTCCCGGCCCACGGCATCCGGCCGGGGATCTCGCTGCCTCCGGCCCGCATCCGCGCCCGGCCCCGCGGAGTCCCGATCCCCGATCGCGGCGGCTTCCTGCATGGCCGCGAGGGCCGCGCCGAGGAGATCGGCGTCGCGGTCGGCCGAAAGCTCCCAGAACATGATCCCGCCCAGGTCCTGCTGCATGACCCACGAGCACTTCTCGGCGATCGACTCGGGATCGTCGTAGCTGATGAAGACGGCCTCCGGCGCGGAGTGGAGCCAGGGGACGCGGGCATCGGGATGCCGGAACACCGAGTAGCCCGCCGCGCCAATGACGTTCGCCGCCAGATCCCAGTAGTCGTAGACGCCGGGCTCCCACGTTCCCCCCGCGGAGGGGCCGGCGTACGAGGCGTAGAGGCCGTTCGCGCCGCCGCTCACTCCGCCGTATCCCCGGCCGTAGAATGCCAAGCCGGCGTGCAGCTTCGGCGCCGGGACGCCCAGGTCCCGGTAGGTCTGCATCGCCGCCGCGAGGTTGAACTGGGATCGGAACGGCTCGCCCAGGGGGTCGTCTCCGGCCGGGAACAGGGGCGAGTGGAAGTGGGTCACGGCGTCGCCCTCTCCTCCCCAGGGCCCGTGGAAGTCGTAGGTCATCACGTTGATCCAGTCCAGGTGCTGGTGGATCGCGTCGACCTCGTAGTTCGCGATCACCGCCGGGCCGGCGGGCGCGGCGATGGTCAGC
>VGIY01000089.1 GCA_016867695.1 Candidatus Eiseniibacteriota bacterium
CGTTTCGTTGCGGGCCCGGGCCAGCGCCACCGCCTCGGCCAGCGACAGCGTGCGCGCGCCGGCCTGGATGGCGGTCCCGGCGAGCGCGGCCACGGCCAGCCCGGCGAGCACGGCCGCGGCCACCCTAGCGAGCGCGGCCAGCGCCAGCGCGGCGAGCACGGCCACGGCCGGCCTGGCGCGCGCGGCCACGGCCGGCCTGGCGCGCGGGCGCCGGTCGCGCTGATCAGCAGTCCGGCGAGTCGCCGCCGGGCGCGAAGGCGCGGCGCAGGACCTGCAGCACGTGCTCGGCGACGGCGCCGTGGTCGCTTCGGTATTCCTCATCCATCAATCCCTCTTTGATGAACCCCCAGGTGAGCGCGCGCAGCGTCCGGGCGATCAGCTCGGGGCTCTGGGCGGCGAGTTGCCGGTGGTCGATCGCGCGGGCGGCCAGCCTCGTGATGCGCTCGTGCATCGCGCGGTCGCTGCGCCGCAGCTCGTCGACCAGCTCCGGCCTGGACTGGGCGAAGAGGTGCAGGTCGCGCAGCGAGCTCGAGGTGTAGGCGAGGTTCTCGCCCATCCAGGCGAAGATGGCCCGGACCACGCGGGCGAGCGCGTCCAGCGGATCTCCCCCCTCGCCGGCCTGCGCCTCGATCAGCTCGACGAGCTGCCGGTGCCGGCGGCGGATGACCTCGGCGAAGATGTCCTCCTTGCCGGGATAGAGCTTGTAGAGGTAGCCGACGCTGAACTCCGCCTCGCGGGCGATCTCCTGGACGGTGATGTCGCGGAAGCTCTTCTTGGCGAGCAGCCGCTCGGCCGCCTGGCGCGCCTCGCGCCGGTGCTGCGCCTGCTCGCGCTCCCGGCGCGAGGGTCCGCCGCTCGTGTCCCCGAGTGTTGTCATCGTCCGGACCCGCCCCTGGTCGAGCCCCGGCCGGGCCGGGGCAGAACGGCGAGGGAGTTTAGCAGAACGGGCGCTCACGGGGTGAATAGGAATTCACGAGGGGAGACTCCGGTGTCGCTCCGGCCCGGGGAAAAGGGGGGTGAGGGGAGGGGCGGGCTGGGGGAGCGACCGCGCGCGGTCCGAGGCGGGGGCGCGCATCGTCGGGCCCCTGGCAGTCCCGCCTTCGCCGGTCTTCCCCCCAATCCCCTCATCCCGCTAACACGCTTCCACGCCGGGCGCTAGATGCCCGGCCGGTTGCTGAGCCGCACCGGATGTCGATCGACTCCCGAGGTCCGGCGTGAGGCAATACCTACACGAGGGTGGCAGCAGAGACTCGTCATTCGCGTGGACGCCCTCGCGCGTTGCTTGGCGCGAGGAGATCAAGGGAGCCAGCCCCCGCTAACGAGGCCGCCTTCAGAGAGCCTCGACTCCATGAGCCGACTCCGGGACGCAGTCGCACTCACGCGCCGCCGGACGGGCAGCGGGCGGCGAGAAGCCCCGGAGGCGTGAGCCACCGTAGCTCCGAATCGGGGAGGGCATCGTGCGCATTCTTCTGACGGTCCTTCTTCTGCTGTGGGTCCACCAGCTCTCCGCTCACGGCGCCACGCTCCATGTTCCCGGCGAGTTCCCGACCCTTCAGGCCGCGGTGGATGCCGCGGAGAACGGGGATCTCATCCTGGTCGACGCCGGGGAGTACGAAGAAGAAGTGCTGGTGTCGTCCAAGGAAGTGCACTTCGTGAGCCTGCGTGGCAGGTGCGAGACGCACATCTCCGCTTGCAGCGCAGCGAAGATCAACGCCGACTGCTATCTCGACGTGTTCATCGATCGTTGTGCCGTCGCCGACGGTGGCCTGATGCTCTCGGCCCCCTTCTGCCAGGTGACCTCCTGCCAGTTCGAGAATGGGTCGCTGCTGGTCCACCAATGCTGGAGCGCTTTCATAGCCCAGAATGTGGTCAGGTCGGGGGACCTCGAGGTCCATGTCGGACCTTCCGGGGGGGGCGGCGCCGCTGTCTTGGCCAATGCCGTCAGCTTCGGCGGCATCCGGATCAAGGGGTGGGCCGGTGCCGGGACGAATGTCTGCCTGAACACCGTCCATGGGTCCGCCGGGGACGGGATCAGGATCGAGGGGGAGTTGGACCTCGATCCCCTCGAGTTGTCGTCGAACATCGTGGCGTGCTGCGAGCGCGGGGTGGTGTGGGCCAATTCGTCGCTGTCGGTGGAACGCCGCTGCAACGATGTCTGGGGGAACGCCGGCGGGAACTGGATCGGCATTTCGGACCCGACCGGAGAGGGAGGCAACATCAGCCTCGATCCGATGTTCTGCGATCCCGCCGCAGGGGACCTGACGCTGGCCTCCGAATCCCCCTGCCTGCCGGGGAATCCCGGGAATGGGGACTGCGGACAGATCGGAGCGCTTGGACTGGGCTGTGAACTCCCCGCCGAGATGCCGGAGAGCGAGAGGCCGGGCGGGCTGTTCCTCGCCCGGCCCGCGCCGAACCCATCTTCAGCCGGGGTGGTTCTTCGCTACGGCATCCCCGCGGGCAGTCGGTCGACCCGGGTGCGCCTTGACATCCTGGATGCCGGCGGTCGGATCGTGCGGACCTTGGTGCGCGGCGCCGAAGAGGCGGGGACTTCTCGCGTCTGGTGGAACGGGACGGACGATCGGGGAGTCGACGTTCCGAGCGGGGTCTACTGGTCTCGGCTGCTGGTCGGGCGGAGCACGGAAGGCGAGGGTGTGGGGCAGGCAAGCGAGCGAATCGTCCGCGTCCGCTGACGAGGTGAAGCCGTCTGTCCCATGGCGGACCGACCGGACTGGCGCGCTCGGTCGCGGGCTCAGGCGACGCCTTGCGCCGGCGGCGGATCGCCGGCGCCCACGGCAGCGCCGACGGCCATGCCGTCACCCATCCCCTCACGTCCCGCTCTTCGCCCTGGCGAAGGCGAGCACGTGCCCGTCCGGGTCCAGGCTGTATGCCGCTTCATGGCCCCAATCCCGGAGGGAGGGAGGACTCAGCTCCCTTGCTCCCTGAGCCAACGCGCGACGGTGGAACGACGCCGGATCGTCGACCATCAGGTAGACCTCGGCGCGGGGGATGCCCCGGGCCGCGTCCGGATCGGGCAGCCTCTCGCCCAGAAGGCGGCGGATGCCGGCCGCAGGCATGAGGCCCAATGTCGTCTCGTCGTTGAGCGGGAACTCCGTCATCCCCGGGACATCCAGCGTGGGGCGCTGCAGCAGCACGTTCTCGTAGAAGCGCGCGCTGGAATCCTGATCGGAGACATAGAGGATGATGTTCGCTCTCATTCACATCTCGCCGCGCGCCCGGCCATCGCCGGCCATCGCCGGGGAGCCCGGCGTGGTTTGCTGTGGCGGCCAGGACGGCTCTCGATTGGGGGACCCGACTGCCCCCGGCAGCCTTCGCGGATTCTAGCTGCGCGGGCGGCGGACGCGCAACGGGGCGCCGTCACGGGTCGCCTCCGGCGTGTGGTAGCCTCCGGCGCCTCCGGCGTGAGACCGTCTCCGGCGCGGCGTTTCCGGCGCGGCGCGGCCTCCGGCGGTCAGCGCGAGCGGGCTGCCCGACCGGCCTCGCCGTAGAAGAAGGACCCGCAAACCACCCTGCCGCTGCTGTCGAAGGCGATGCCTTCCTTCTCCAACAACGCCCGCTTCATCTCGGAGCCGCCCTGGTAGCCCCCGAGTTCCCGGTCTGACCGGATCGCGCGATGACACGGCACGATGAGCGGAAAGGGGTTGCCGGCCAGGGCGTTCCCGACTGCGCGGGCGCCGGTCGGTTTGCCCAGGCGCGCGGCGATGAGTCGATACGTGCTGACCCTGCCCCTGGGAATCGCGTGCTCGGTTGCGAGCACCTGTCTCTGAAACGGACCGCAGCGGCTCAGGTCCACCAGGTGAAGGGAGAAGTCCATCGGCTCGCCCGCGAGCAGCCTCTTCACGCCTTCGCCGACGGCATCGATCTCGGGGCAGCTGGCGACAGGCACTGCCGGATACAGCTCCGAGGACCGGCGCTCGGCCGACAGCCCGGGTCCGGAGAGCAAGATCCGGACGATCTTCGGCCCGCTAACCGCGTGGATCCAGACGATGCACAGCGGGCCATGGGCCGTCGGCTTGACGATCGTCCTGTTCACGGGTTGTCCCTGGCCTCCAGCCTGCCTCCGCAAGCCCGAGCGCCGCCCTTGCGAGCGAGCCTCATGGCCCGCCCTCGCCCGGGGCCCGATGCCACAGCCACGCCCCCGGCACGCGCTGCAGCGGCACCCCGTCGCCTTCGACCCACAGCTCCAGCACCCGATCGCCGCCGCGCTGGAAGAACTCGAGGCGCAGCGGGTGCGCGCCGGCCTGCAGCGCCGTCGTGCCGCGGACCTCCTGTTTGCCGTGCAGCCCGTCGTTGTCGATCAGCATCCGGCCGTCGATCCAGAGCGCGCTGCCGTCGTCCGACACCAGGCGGAACTCGTAGACCCCGTCGCGCGGCACGACCAGGAACCCGTCGCCGCGCAGCCCGAAGTCGACCTCCGGCGCGCCGGCGGGGAGGCCGATCTCCTCCAGGACCGCCGCTGTCCCGCTCGCGAGCTGGTCGAACGCCGGCAGCCTGTCCCAGGCGCCCGCGTACAGCCTGCAGGCCAGCCCCGGCCGCAGGTCCGCCGCCGCCGTCGCCGGCCGGGGCGTCATCCTGGCGAAGCTCGCCTCGGCGACGTGCGCCGGGTCGTAACCCTCGGCGTAGGCGCGCGCCCGCACCCGGGTCGTCTCGGTCAGCCTGAGCGGGGCCTTGTACAGCGCGGAGGCGGGCGTCGGCTCGCTCCCGTCGAGCGTGTAGTGGATGGTTGCCCGCGGCGTGGGCGAGGAGAGCGAAACCGCCAGCGAGTCGACGAACGCGCCCAACGGGGCCGAGATCCGCACGACGGTCAGCGGCGCGTCGTCGTGGAGCGCCCCGGCCGGTCGCGCCTGGTCGTTCGGGTTGTGGGCGATCGTCGCGGCGAGGATCCGCACGCCCGGGTCTTGCGGCAGCACGACCGCGCGCGCGCCCGCGGGCAGCTCCAGGGTGTGGAGGAACGCGTAGGTGAACGCGTAGGCTTCGTTCGTCCCCGCAGCCGAGTGCCGGTGCGTGCCCACCCAGCCGACGGGCTGGCGCTTGATGTAGGCGGGAGTGATCGCCGCCGGGTCCTCGACGAGCCCGCCGGCCACGAGGCGATTGTCCCACTGGCCGATCGGCTCGGCGTAGTCCTGGATCCACTGCTCGACGCCGAGCGTGTCGCCGCCGGGCGCCTCGATCAGGAAGGTCGCCGGTCGGTCGCCGTCGACCGCCGCCGCCAGCAGGTAGAGCCGATCGTAGTCGCCCGCGGGCAGCGCCAGCCGCTGCCCGGCGCAGGCGAGGACGTTCCTCTGCCCCGGCGCCTGCGAGCCGGTGTGGAAGGGGATGCCGCCGCAGGCGAGCACCGCGGGGAGCAGCTCGCCGGCGAGCGTGCGCCCGCGGCCGTCGAAGTCGCCGTCGCGGCGGTCGTCGTCGCGGCTGATGCCGTCCACGTTGTAGGGCAGATCCAGCGGCAGCGCGCGCGGCGGGCTCAGGCGCAGCGCCGGGCCGGCCAGCCGCACGGCGAAGGTGCGCAGCTGGAACGGCGCCAGGTGAAAGGCGAGAACCCCCTCCTCGACCGGCGCGCTCTCCGCCAGGGGCTCCTCGGCGCCGTTCAGCTCCCGCGCCTGCAGCACCGGTCGCGCGAAGGCCAGCCGAACCTGCTCCTGCCGGCGGCCGTGCAACTCCTGGACGCGGACGACGATCTCGTCGGTCTCCTCGGCGAGCTTCAGCGCGCGGATCGCCACGGCCGATTCGCCGCCGTTCCCGGCGGCCGCGATCCGGGCGAACGAGAACGAGCGGCCGAGCGAGCCGGCGTGCTTCTCGGCCTGGAACGCGATCAGCGGCTGGTTCAGCCGCTCGCCGAGCTGCACGACGCCGTCGCGCCAGTCGCCCGAGTGGCCCGCCAGCGCGTAGGTCAGCCGATGGCGGCCGAGATCCTGCGTCTCCTGGTCCGCCACCCAGCGCCATCCGGGATTGACCCTGGGCGTGCGCACGAGCGAGAGGCGCAGCGTGCCGGCGTCGGGGCGGTCCCAGCCGTAGCGGCAGTCGCTGAGGACGGCGACGCCGTGATCGCCACCGGGCGCGGTCAGCTCGGCCCACTGCTGCGCGGGCACCTCGTAGAGCGTCGGGCTGTTGACGCCCCGTTCGATGACGCCCAGGCCGAGGTCGTAGGTCGCCCTGGGCGCCGCGGGCTCCGCGGCGCCCCCCGCGACCGCCAGCGGGAACGCGGCCTTGAGCAGCGTCGCCGGCGTGCGCCAGTCGAGGTCCAGCTCGACCGTGACCATGTCGCCCGCATCCCCGGCGCCCAGGCGGATGTCCTGCACGAAACGCGATCCCGCGCGTTCGCGGACCACCTGCAGGCCGACGCGCACCGGGCCGCTCTCGATCGCCCGCACCCAGGCCGGACCGCCGACGACCTCGCGCGGCGCGGCCATCAGATCGTCGTAGTCGATCTCCCAGGCGGCCCACTCCGCCGGCTCGTCCTCCAGGAGCTGGAGGGTGAGCGGGCCGGCCAGCAGCTCTCGGCCGGAGCGCTTGTCGAGGATCGAGGCGATGTCGCCGGAGAAGTCGAGCGTCACCCGGTAGCGCTCGTTCTCCAGCCCGCGCTCCGAGACCATCAGCCCAGTCGCCGTCGCGCCCGGCGCCTCCGCCGCCGCATCCGCCCCCGCGGCCGCCTCGCGCACGTCGTAGACGGCCCAGCCCAGCGAGGGCAGCTCGGCCTGGAAGAGGATCTCGGCCGTCCTCCCGCTCGCGCGCAGGATCTGCGCCGGCGTCTCGCCGCCGTCCGGCCCATGGACGCGCAGCGCCGCGGGGACGGGGCCGGGGAGCTCGATGGCCGCCTGGACGATGTCCCGGCGGCGGATCGACAGCGGATTGAAGACGACGATCGGCGTGCCTTGCACATTCGTGTCCAGCGCCCGGGCGACCGCGCCCGCGCCCGAGCCGAGCAGGCCGGCGAACTCGTTCAGCGACAGCAGCTCGTCGTTCCAGGAGTAGACGTAGGCCTCGGGGATGCTCGTGCCGGTCAGATCGTCGTGGAACTGGTGCCAGAGGAAGCGCACCCAGGCGGCGCGCAACGCCTCGCGCGGGTAGGGCAGGCCGCCGAGCCAGGCGGCGGCGACGCAGGCGCGCTCCGAGGCGTCGGCCAGCTGCTCGTTCTTGCGGTTCCAGCGCTTCATCGCCGCCTGCGAGGTGTAGCAGCCGGCGCCGTGATCGGTCATCAGCATCTCGCCGCGGTAGAGGGGCAGGCGCGCCAGGCGGGCGACGGCGGGCTCGGCGGCGCGGTCGCGGAAGATCTCGGGCCGCAGGCCGGCGGCCAGGTCGTCGCGCAGGCCGGCGGTGAGGTCGCGGGCGAGCTGGTCGGAGGCGGCGCTGCGCACCGTCAGGGGTCCCGAGCCCTCGATGGCGCGCACCAGCCGGTCGACGGACGAGGCCCCCGGCGCGCCGCCCTGATCGCCGACGCCGAAGTAGCGCATGGCGACGGGCGTGCCGGAGAGCTCCCCCTGCGCCCGCGCCCGGGCGAGCCACAGCGAGTCCGCCGACAGGTCGCCCTCGATCGCCGACACGTAGGATCCCGGGTTGAGCGCGGCGACCAGGCGCGAGCCATCCACGCCCTCCCACAGCCCGATGTCGAAGGGCACGCCGACTGCCGATCCCCAGCCGAGCTTCTGCGTCGAGAAGCCGGTCAGGCCGCAGTGGGCGGCGACCGAGGGCAGGGCGAAGCCGAAGCCGAAGCAGTCGGGCAGGAAGACGTCGCGGCTGGTCACGCCGAGCTCGCGCCAGAAGTAGCCGTTGCCGTACAGCGTCTGGCGGACGAGCGACTCGGGCGAGGGGATGTTCGTGTCGACCGCGTCCACCCAGCTGCCGGCGACGCGCCAGCGCCCGGCGGCGACATGGGCCTTCAGGCGCGCGTACTCGGCCGGGTAGTACTCCTTGATCAACATGTAGCGGAAGGCGCCCTCGAAGCTGAAGGTGTAGTGGGGGAAGCTGTCGAAGAGGGCGAAGTTGCCGCGCAGCGTGGCCGGGATGTACTCCTCGATCGTCTCGCGGATCGTCCAGCGCCACTGCGTGTCCAGGTGCGCGGTGGCGACGGTGTGGAGCTTCGGGCGGTCGAAGACGCCCGGATCGGGAGGCGTCCCCTCCGCCGGCCGGGGAATCCCGATCAGGAGAAGCGCCAGCAGGAGAAACCCGCCGGATGCGATCGATGCCGCTCTCATGACTCCACCTCCCGCGCCGGGCCGCGCCCGCGCCGCCGCCGGAACCAGCCGCGGTGCTTCAGGCGGTCGAGCAGCACCGCGCCCAGGATGACCAGCCCCAGGACGACCTTCTGCGTGTAGCTCTCGACATTGGTCAGGTTCATGCCGTTCTGGATCACGGCGATGATGAAGGCGCCGATCAGCGTGCCGAGGACCCGCCCCTCGCCGCCGCTCAGGCTCGTCCCGCCGACGACCACCGCGGCGATCACGTAGAGCTCGTACATCAGCCCGTAGGTCGGCGCGCCGCTCTTGAGCTGCGAGGCCATGACGACGCCGCCCAGTCCGGCCAGGATCGCGCACAGCGTGTAGACGAAGAGCAGCACCGCGCGCACGCGCACGCCCGCCAGCCTGGCCGCCTCCGGGTTGCCGCCCACGGCGTAGATGTAGCGCCCCAGCGTCGTGCGCGCCATCAGCAGATGCGCCAGGGCGTAGAGGGCGAGCATCAGCAGCACGGTGTAGGGCACGCCGAGCAGCGGATCGACGCCGCGGCCGAGCGTGACGAAGCTCTCCGGCACCTGGTAGATGGGCTTGCCCTGCGAGAGGATGTAGGCGATCCCGCTGGCCACCAGCATCATGCCCAGCGTGGCGATGAAGGGGGGCACCTGGAAGCGCGTGATGACCAGGCCCGAGAAGGCCCCGACCAGACCGCAGAGCAGGATCGCGCCCAGGCCCCCCAGCAGCATCGCGCCGCCCGAGGCCGACGCGCCGCCGAGCTGGCCGATCAGGCCGGTGGCGACCACCGCGGCCAGCGCGATCAGGCTGCCGACGGACAGGTCGATCCCGCCGGTGACGATCACCA
>VGIY01000090.1 GCA_016867695.1 Candidatus Eiseniibacteriota bacterium
GATCGACGCCTCTCCGCCGGGAACCGTGATCGAACTCTGGGCGGGCACCTACACCGGCGCCGGGAACCGCGAGCTGGACTTCGGCGGCAAGAGCCTCGTCCTGCGCTCGCGGTCGCGGAACCCCGAGGACTGCATCATCGATCTCCAGGGGAGCTCGTCGGCTCCGCGCCGCTTCATCCGCTTCCACAGCGGGGAGGGGAGGGACGCCGTCGTCGAGGGATTCACCGTGCGCAACGGCTACCGCTGGGACGGGGGGGCCATCACCTGCACCGACGTGCCCTGCTCGCCGACGATCCGCGACTGCATCTTCGAGTACAACCACTCCACCGACGACGGCGGCGCCCTCCACTTCTCGCACGGCTCCGCCCCGCGCGTCGAGGGGTGCGTCGTCCGCCACAACACCGCCGCCGATCTGGGCGGGGGGATCCACGCCGTCTCCGCCGCGCCGGAGATCGTCGGCTGCGTGATCCGCGAGAACGCGGCGGCCAACGACGGCGGCGGCCTGAGCATCGAGGGGGGCTCCATGGGGGAGATCTCCGCCTGCTCCATTCATGGGAACACGGCGGCGAACCTGGCCGGCGGACTGATGCTGCGCGGCGGCTCGGCGCCCGCGGTGCGCTTCTGCACGATCACCGCGAACGAGGCGGGAGCGGACGGCGGCGGCGTCTGCGCGCACAGCGGCGTTCAGGCGACGCTCGAATCCTGCACGATCGCCGGCAACGCCGCGCCGCTGACTGGCGGCCTGCGCCTCTCCGGCAGCAACTGCGCGGTCTCGCTGAGTCACACGATCATCGCCTTCAGCCCCTCGGGCGCGGCGGTCGGCTGCGTCGCCGGGCAGGTCGAGCTGGCCTGCTGCGACCTCTACGGCAACGCCGGGGGGGACTACACCGGCTGCGCCGCGGGCTACGCGGGGATCGCGGGCAACTTCTCGGCCAACCCGCTCTTCTGCGGTCTCGCGCAGGGGGACTGCACGCTCAACGAGGATTCGCCCTGCGTGGGCGGCCCCTGCGGACAGGTCGGCGCGCAGGGCGTCGGCTGCGCGGGCAGCGCCGTCGGCGAGGAGACCTCCGCCGGCCCGCTCGCGCCGGCGCTGCGCGTGGCCCGCAATCCCGGCGCCGGACGGGTCAGCCTCTGGCTCGACCTGCCCGGTTCGGGGCCGGCGACACTGACGGTGCTCGATGTCGGCGGCCGCATCGTCCGCCGTCTCGCCGGGGGCGATTGGCTCGCCGGCCGGCACGCGCTGACCTGGGACGGACGGGACGACGCGGGCCGCCCGGTCGGGCCCGGGCTCTACTTCCTGCGCCTGGACGGCCCCGGTCCGAGCGCCGGCGCTCGCGCCCTGCTGCTGCGGTGACGGCTCGCCGGTCACCTTGCCGACCGCCCCCGCGAGGACTGCGCGACCTGGCACCCGCGAGCCGGTCGTTCCTGATCGCCTGGTCCGGAACGACCGGAACGACCGGGGTCGCCCGGGCCCGCGCGCCGTGCTAGGATCGTGAGCGACCACCCGGGCCGCCCGGCCGGCCCGGTGCGCTCATGTTCGGTCGCGCGAGGGTCGCGGATGCCGCCAAGCGAGCCGCCCCGTGCGGGACGCGCCGCGGATGCCGCCCGCGGAGAGGGATCGGCGTCCGCCCCCTCCGACCCGCAGGCGCTGCTCGACACGCGCGCCGAAACGCCGGCCGCCGCCGGCATGCCGGAGGGGCTGCCGAGGGCCGGCCGCAGGCTGGGCGACTACCTGCTTCTGAGCGAGATCGGGCGCGGCGGCATGGGCGTCGTCTACGAGGCCGAGCAGATCTCGCTCAAGCGGCGCGTGGCGCTCAAGGTCCTGCATCCCCACCTCGGGCTCTCCGGCGAGCAGATCCTGAAGTTCCGCCGCGAGGCCGAGGCCGGCGGCCGGCAGCATCACCCGGGCATCGTCGCCGTCCACGCCGTCGGCGAGCACGAGGGCCTGCACTTCATCGCCCAGGAGCTGATCCCCGGCGGCCGCACGCTCGCCGATCGGCTGGCCGAAGCGCCGGATGACGAGCGCCAGCCGCGCGGCTACTTCCGCGAGATCGCGGGCCTCTTCGCCGACGTCGCCGAAGCGCTCGGCCACGCCCACGCCAACGGCGTGGTGCATCGCGACGTCAAGCCCTCGAACATCCTCCTGCCCGACGGCGGTCCGCCCAAGATCGGCGACTTCGGCCTGGCCAAGCTCGAGAACGCGCTCGCCCTGACGCGCACGGGGGAGTTCGAGGGCACGCCCTACTACATGTCGCCCGAGCAGATCGCCGCCCGCGGGGGAGTCGATCATCGCACCGACATCTACTCCCTCGGCGTGACCCTGTACGAGGCGCTGACGCTCGTCCGCCCCTTCGCGGGGGACACCTCGCTGGAGGTCCTGCGTCGGGTCCTGGGGCAGGAGCCTGCCGATCCCCGCCGCCGCAACCCGCGCGTCCCGCGCGACCTGGCGGTGATCTGCCTGCGGGCCATGGAGAAAGCGCCGCAGTCGCGCTACGCGACGATGGCCGACCTCGCCGCCGATCTGCGCCGCTGGCTGGCGGGGGAAGCGATCATCGCCCGACCGGTCGGCCCGGTGACGCGCTGCCTCAAGCTGGCCCGCCGCAACCGGGGCGCGTCCATGGCCGCGGCGGCCGCGCTCGCCGCGGGACTCTTCGTCGCCGCCTTCGTGACCGCCGGCCGGGTGCGCGAGGGGCGGGCCTTCGACCGCCTCGTCGCCGAGTCCGTGCGCCTGGCCGACGAAGGCGACTGGGACGGGGCGATCGGGCGCATCGTCGAGGCGGCGGGGCTGCGCCCGCGCGACGCGCTCGTGGGCGACCGGCACCGGCTCTACCTGCGCGAAAAGGAGATGGCGGCGATCAGCGCGGAGCGCGCCGCGAAGGAGCGGGCGCTCGATCGCTCCGCAGGCATGCGCCTCGCGGGTCAGGCGGAGCGGCTGCTCGAGGAGAACCCGGGGCTCGCCCTCCTGCTCGCGCTCGAAGCGGAGCGCCGCGATCCCGACCCGCGGACGCGGGGGCTGCTCGCCGACCTGCTCGCCCGCTGCCGCGAGGCGAGGACGATCCACTACCGTCGCTTCCCCTTCCTGCCCGACCTGCGCGAGCTGGATCGGGGCCACTTCATGAATGTCTCGGCGAGCCCCGACGGCCGGCGGATCCTGACGACCTCCTACGACAACCTGGCCGCGATCTGGGACGCCGAGACGGGAGAGCGCCTCTTCCGTCTCGATCCGGGCGAAGAGGATGCACACGGGGCGCTGTCGCTGTGCCACGGCGTCTACTCCCCGGACGGAAGGCGCGTCGGACTGGTGGGGCGCAGTGCGCCGCTGGCCTTCCTCTTCGACGCCGAGACGGGGGCTGTCGCGGCCCGCCTCGCCGGGCACGGCACGTACGTCAGCTTCCTGGCCTTCAGCCCCGACGGCCGGCGCGCGGCGACCGCCTCCATCGACTCCACGGCCCGCCTCTGGGACGTCGCCACAGGCGAGTGCCTGCGCGTCCTGCGCGGTCACGAGGGGTCCGTCGTCCGCCTCGGATTCAGCCCCGACGGGCGCCTTCTGGCGACCGCCAGCTCCGATCTGACCGCGCGCGTGTGGGCGGTGGAGTCGGGCGAGTGCCTGCGCGTCCTGCGCGGCCACGAGGAGTTCGCCCGCGCCGTGCGCTTCAGTCCCGATGGCCGTCTGCTCGCCAGCGCCGACGACCTCGGCCTGCGCCTGTGGGAGGTCGAGAGCGGCAGGCTGCTCCACGTGATCCGGGGGGAGAGGCATCCCGACATCTCGCTCTGGGAGATGGAGTTCAGCCCCGACGGCTCGCTGGTCACGACGACCTGGGGTGGCCTGGCGGTCCAGGCCTGGAGCGTCGCCGACGGGCGGGTGGCGCTCGAGCTGCGGGGGCACGAGGCGACGGCGCGCTGCTCGCACTTCAGCTCCGACGGCCGGCGGGTCATGACCGCCGCGTTCGACAACACCATCCGGCTCTGGGACGCCCGCTCGGGGCGGCAGCTCGCCGTGATGCGCGGACACGACGACTTCATTCACCAGGCCTGGTTCACCGCGGGCGATCGGCGCGTCGTGACGATCGCCGAGGACATGACCGCGCGCATCTGGGACGCCGTCGGCGATCCCGCGCGCGAGGCGTGCGACACGGGCGGGCTGATACGCCTCGCTTTCACGAAGGAGGCTGCGACCGCGAGCGACGGGCGCAGCCTGGCCATCCTGGACAGTCTCGAGAAGGCGGCGTTCATCCTCGATCCGGGGAACCCCCGGACGGGGCGCATCGCGCTTGCGCACGAGGCCAGGGTCCGCGGCGGGCGTTTCAGCTCCGACGGGCTTCGGGTGGTGACCGGGTCCGAGGAGAACAACGACGGGCTGGTGCTGATCTGGGACGCTCGCAGCGGCGAGTTGCTGCAGCGGCTGCGCGCGCCCGCGGCGACCGGAAGCATGAAGCTCTTCGGTGGCGCGGTCTGCGGGGCGAGCTTCTTCGACGGCGACTCCCGTCTGGCGGCGACCTCGGTCGACGGAGCGGTGCGGATCTGGGACCTCGCCACGGGCGAGGAGACGCTGACTCTCGAGGGACACCAGCGCGACGTCGTCACGCTGAGCGTCGACCGCGAGCGGGGCCGGTTCCTGAGCGCCTCGATGGACGGCACGGCGCGGGTCTGGAGCGCGGCCACGGGAGGAGAGCAGGTCGTCCTGCGGGGGCACTCGGGGCCCGTCACCGGAGCCGTCTTCAGCCCGGACGGACGGAGGGTGGCCACCGTCTCCACCGACGGCACGGCGCGGCTCTGGGACGCCGTCTCGGGCGAGGAGCAAGTCGTGCTGCGCCCGGTGGCGGAGCCGCGGATCGGCTTCAGCCCCGACGGCGCCCGGGTCGTGGCCGTCGCCCCGGACGGGACGACGCGCGGCTGGCCGGTCGACCCCGTCGCCGAGGCCCGGCGCCGCAAACCCCGCGAGCTGACCCCCGCGGAGAAGAAGCGTCACGCCGTGTGGGACTCGGGCGAGGAGGAGGCCCTGGCCCTCGTCGAGCGGCTCTTCGACGAGCTCGTCCTCGCCCGGGACGTCATCGCGCGGATCGAGGCCGACGCCGGCCTGCGCCCCGAGGTGGTCTCCGCCGCCCTGGCCTTCGCGCGGCTGCACGAGGACGATCGCGCCATGCTCCACAGGATGTCCGCATTCATCGAGGGATCCCCGGGCAGCTCGGGAGAGATGCGCGCACGCGCGGCGCGGTACCGCCGGGCCGCGGAGCGGTTGGCCGCAGGCGGCGCGCGGCGCTGAGCCGGAGGCGCGCCACGGCCGGGGCCCTGCCCACGCCTCCCGCCCCGCGCGGGGGAGACCCGCTAGCGCATGCCGAGGTTCTTCATCAGCCGCGACAGGTAGGTCGGCCGCAGACCCAGGGCGGAGGCAGCCTGCTGCTGCCGGCCCTCGGCGCGCTCGAGGGCCGCCCGGATCACCCGCCGCTTGATCTCTCGCACCCGCTCGTGATAGCCGCTCGCCGCCGATTCGATCTCCGGCCAGGACTGGGACGAGACGTTCAGGTCGCCGGCCCCGATGACCGGCCCCGATCCCAGGACCACGGCGCGCTCGATGCAGTTGCGCAGCTCCCGGATGTTCCCCGGCCAGGCGTGGTGCGTGAGCTGGGACAGCGCGTCGGCCGTGAAGGAGCGCGCTTCGCGCCCGGCCTCCGCGGCGTATTGCTGCAGGAACGCCTGCGCCAGCAGGGCGATGTCGCCCGGCCGCTCTCGCAGCGGGGGCATGACCACCTCGACGACGCGCAGCCGGTAGTAGAGGTCCTCGCGGAAGCGGCCGGCCCGCACCTCCTCGGCCAGATCGCGGTTGCTGGCCGCGATCACGCGCACGTCGACGCGAATCGGGCGCGTCCCGCCGAGGCGCTCGAACTCGTGCTCCTGGAGGAAGCGCAGGAGCTTGGCCTGCATCTCGCGGTCGATCTCGCCGATCTCGTCCAGGAAGACCGTGCCCCCCTCGGCGAGTTCAAGGCGGCCCCGCTTCTGACGGATGGCGCCGGTGAACGCGCCCCGCTCGTGGCCGAACAGGTCGCTCTGCAGCAACTGCTCGGTCAGCGCGGCGCAGTTGACGACGACGAACGGAGCGTCGCGCCGCGGGCTCCAGCGGTGGATGTTGCGGGCCATCACTTCCTTGCCCGTCCCGCTCTCGCCCAGGACGAGGATCGTCGCGTTGCTGTCCGCCGCCTTGCGCGCGGTGCGGATCACGCCCTCGAGCGCCGCGCTCTCGCCGATGATCGCCGGGGCTCCCCCCGCCTCCGCTTCCAGCGAGCGGAGACGGCCGCGCAGCGCGCCCACCAGGGCGATGTTGTCGACCAGGACGGCGATCTGATCCGCCATGACCTTGAGCAGCCAGAGGTCACGGCCGCCGAACTCGTCGGCGAGCGAGCGGCTGTCCAGGTAGACGACGCCGAGCAGCCGATCGCGATGGATCAGCGGCGTGCACATGACCGAGCGGATCCGCAGGCCCGCCACGCTCGCCGCCTGATCAAGCCGCTCGTCGGCGACCGCGTCGCTGCACAACAGGGAGACCCGCTCGCCGGCCACCTTGCGGACCACCGTTCCGCTGATCGGGGAGGCGTCCTCCTCGCCGGGGCAATGCGGGAACGAGGCTGCCGGCTCCAGCGTCTCGGTCGCCGCGTCCCAGAGCAGGATGCAGCTTCGCTCGGCGCCGAACGTCCGGGCCAGAAGGCCGGCAACGGCGGGCAGGGCGTCCGCGGCCTCCGCGTCGGCGACCATGGCGCTGGCCAGCGAGCGCAGGGCCTCGAGCTGGCCGAGCAGCCTCTCGGCGAAGCCGGAGTCCAGGGCATCGGCGTCTCCGGCGGACGGCGCGACCTGGTCCCGCCCCAGCGCCATCCGGATGGTGGTCGTCCGCCTCTGGTCGGACGGCCCGGGAGCGACCCCGGCCGGGACGGGCTCCGCGGGCGCGGGCTCCCCGGGCCGCGACAGGAACAGGTAGAGAGCCCCGGCGATGCGGATCTCGTCTCCGTCGCGCAGCGCGTGGGCGCGGATCGGCGCGCTGTTGACGAAGGTGCCGTTGTGGCTCTCGAGGTCCTCGAGCACCGGGGAGCCGTCGCGAAAGACGATCCGGGCGTGGTTGCGGGAGGCTCCGGGCAGGGGGATCGGGAGGTGATGGAGGGCGAGGCGCCCGATCGTGAACTCGGGACCCGCCAGCGGGAAGACGCCGCCGGCGTGGGGCCCCGAGAGGCAGATCAGACGCGGCTGCGCCACCCCGGCCGAGTCGAGACCAGCCCCCTGAGACTCCAAAGCTCGCCTCCGACGGTCGTGGACCCTGCGCTCCAGCTTATCGCAGAGAATACGCTGAAGCTGCCAAGGCTCTCAACAGCCCAGATCGCCGGGGGACCACCGCCGCCTCCCGCCCGCCTGTCCGAATCGGACATCGGGGATGATCCAAAAGGGCATGCGAAGTTCGCGCCCGCCTTCGCCGCGGGCCTCGGGAGAACGCCGTGGAGCGCGCATCCCGTTGCCGGTCCGACCGATGGCTCGGCGCTCCCGTTGTTCGCCTTGCGCGCCGCTCGCGGCACGGCCCGTGCAAACGCAGTTCGTGCGGCGGGCGGGATCGAGATCGCCGTCGCCCCGCTCGGTCGCGCTCCGTCTGCCCGGCGCAGCGAGCGAGGGGGGCGCGCCGCAGGAGGACGCCCGACCCCCGCCAGGGAGGAACAGCCGTCGTGACCCCAACTCCGCGGGACAGCGAGTTCGACGACGATCCCCAGGCGCCTCCGTTGCCTCCGCAGATCGCCGCGCTCCTCGAGGCAAGCCCCGCGCGCGAGGCCGAGAGCGCGCCCCGGACGACCGCGCTGTACGCGCCGATGGACACGGGGGAACTGCTCGTCTCTGACGATAGGGGAGAATCGTGGGCCGCCCGATCGCTGCTGCCCGCGCATGACGCCGCCGGTCTCGTCGCCTGCCCGCGCGCGGGCCACATGTTCCTCGCCAGCACGCGCGGCGTCGTCTATCGCTCCTTCGACGGCGGGCTCGACTGGGTCCCCGTGGGGTCCATCCCGGACGACGACGCGAGCGACCTGATCATGGCGCCGGACCGCTCGCTCCTCGTCCTTACCCGTTCCGGGCTCCTCTACCGCTCGGCCGACGAGGGCGTCAGCTTCAAGGCGCTGTCGGCGCTGCCCGACGGCGACTACATCGCCGCGGGCCTCTCCGAGGAGGGCGCGCTCTGCGTGCTCGATCGATCGGGCGCGGTCGCGTGGAGTTCCTCTTGGGGATCCGCCTGGTCGCCGAGGACCAGGATCCCCCATCATCCGGTGGTCGCGCTGCAGTCCTGGCGGCGCGCGTTGACCGTGCTCATCGAGACCGGCGAGATCCTCCTCAGCCGGGACGACGCGGCCACCTGGGAGTCACGGGCGCGGCTCGGAGGCGCGCCCTGGGTCGATCTCGCCGCCGGCGAGGAGACGCTCTACGCGGTGTCGGCCTCCGGGGTCGTCGCCGCGTCCCCGGACGCAACGAACTGGGTCAGGCTGGGCGGTCTCGGACGGCCGGGCGTACTGGCGCTGGCCGCGGCCTGCGGCGGGCGGGGCGGAGGGTAGCCCCGCCCGCCGAGCCGGCCTCTACGGCAGCCGCACGATCCGCGCGGGGACTGCGGCCGCGCCACCGGAGGCCAGCGCCGCCGGTCGCCGCACGAAGTAGGCGCCCGGTGCAACGCGCCGCCCCTGCCCGTCGGTCCCGTCCCAGACCCAGGCGGCGGCCGCCGGCTCCGGCGTCAGCGCCCGCACGAACCGCCCGTCGGCCGACCAGATGTGCAGCCGCCCGGCCGATCCAGCCGCCGCTCCCGCCAGCTCGATGCGCGTCGTCCCGAGCGCCGGGTTGGGCGTGGCCCGATAGGCGGGCGGCCGCGCGTCGCCCGGCGTCCAGACTAAGCCTGCGGGGTCGCCGAGATCGATGGCCATCACCCAGCCGCCGCTGCCCATCTCGCGGGCATGGACCGCCTTGCCTCCGGCCAGGACCGCGGTGCCGTCGGCGCTGATGTCCACGGAGAAGCAGGATCCC
>VGIY01000091.1 GCA_016867695.1 Candidatus Eiseniibacteriota bacterium
GAGGCGGGCGGCGCCTCCCGCGTCACGGCCGACACCGGCTCCTGCGCGCCGGGCTCCGTAGTTCTCTCCGGCTGCGAGGTCTCGATCCGCGCGGGCCTCTCCGCGGGCTCCTCCGCCACCGTCACCCCCGGAGCCGCCCAATCCCCCGGCGCGGCATCGGGAGTGGGGAACCCCGGCAGGAGGTCTTCCGCCACCTCCGGTGCGACCGCGATCTCTTCCAGGGAAGGCTCCGGGGCGTCCGCGGGGCGCGCGGGCGCCGCCGGCGGCCGCTCGACCGCCGCGGCGGGCGTCGCGCTCCGGGGCGTGCGCAGGATCTCCGGACGCAGCAGGAGCAGCGCCGCCGCGGCCCCCACGATCACGATCGCCGCCCCGGCGACGGCCACGGCGGGCCGAAGCGTCAACCCGGCGGGCCGGCGCGGGCCGAAGGAGTCGGTCCATGCCTGCGCCGCGCTGATCTCCTCGATCGGGCCGGCGGCCTCCTCGCGCGGGGAGAGAGGCTCGCACGCCGGGGGCGAGGCTCCATCGGGGGGCTGCCCGGACTCCCCCGCGTCCGTCGGGGACGCCGCTCCGGCGTCTCCCGCGCCACGGTCGGCGGAGGGCTCCGCACCCCCCGCGCCGCCGCGGGCCGGGGTGGCGACCGCCGCATCGCTCGGCCAGGGCGAGGCGCCTTCCCCGCCCGCCGCCGGGGCATCGTGGAGGCTGCCGTAGGCGACGAAGCCGATGATCCGCTCGCGCGCGGCGCCCAGCCCGTCGATGGCCGCCTCGATCCTCTCGCGCGGCTGGTCGCGGTAGGGGATGACGAGGATCAGGTGCGTGACCTGCTCCGGCACCGGCGGCCCGTCGAAGACGCCGCCGGCCACGACCATCGCCGCCGGCCAGAGCGCGTCCCCTTCGGGACGGGCGTCGCACCAGGCCCTGTAGACGCCCTGGATCCCCGTGGCCGACGCCGTCCAGGCGGCGCTCGAAAGCCCCCCGAGCAGGGTGCCGAAGTGGGCCCCCGCCTCGATCGGCCTCCCGGAGTGCTCGCTCGTCCCCGGGCGCAGCGTCTCGCCGGGGCGCACGAGCAGCACGGGGGCGACGCCCTTGGTCGCGGCGCGCGCCGCGAGGCCGACGGCCACGGGGATCTCCTCTCCCGCGTCCCCCAGGCCGGCCACCCAGACGAGCGGCAGGTCGCCGGTGACGAAGCGGAAGAGCCTCTCGGAAAAGCGCGGGTCGGGGGCGAGCCCGGCCAGACTCCCGGTCAGCTCCGGCGCGCGCAGCTCGGCGGCCAGGCTGCCGAGGTAGGAGATGCCGAGGGAGTGGGCGATCTCGCGCGGATCGCGGAAGGGAACCCTTCCGCCCGGCGATGGATTCAGGGCCGCTTCCATCTCAGCCACGCTCCTCCCGCGTACGCATGCCGGCGAGCAGCAGCTCCGGCAGCAGGGCCCACTCGTCCTCGTTCAGCGCACGCAAGTCGAGGATCAGCTCGTCCTTTTCGATCCGCCCGACGAGCGCCGGCTCGCCGAGCCGCAGGGCGCGGGCGAAGGCCTCGACCCCGCCCGCGGGGGGGCGCAGCGCGAGGCCGGCGGAGGGCAGCGATTCGCCCGGCAGGGAGCCCCCCCCGGCGGCGGCGCGCGTCTCGCGCAGCTCGATGCGCCAGCCGGCCGGGGCTGCCGCGGCCAGGCGGGCCCGCAGCGCCTCACCCTCGGCCCGCAGCTCGGCCACGGGGCGCAACGCCAAGCGATACAGCGGGATGCGCCGCAGGCCCTCCTCGCCCCGGAGAACCTCGAGCAGCGTCGCCTCGAGCGCCGCCAGGAGGATCTTCTCCAGTCGGACAATGCGCGCCACCGGGTGCGCGCGCAAGCGCGCGATCGACTCCCGGCGGCCAAGGATGATCCCCGCCTGCGGGCCGCCGAGGAGCTTGTCGCCGCTGAAGCAGAGCAGGTCGACGCCCGCCCTCAGCGCCTCCTGGACACGGGGCTCGTCGCGCACCAGGCAGGCGGGGTGCTGCTCGAGCGCCCCGCCCCCCAGATCCTCGACGCACAGGACGCCCCGCTCGCGCGCCAGGGCGGCCAGTTCGGCCAGCGACGGCTTCTCCGTGTAGCCGGAGAGGACGAAATTGGAGGGGTGCACGCGCAGCAGCAACGCCGTGCGCTCGCCGATCGCCCGGGCGTAGTCGTCGAGCCGCGTGCGGTTGGTCGTCCCGACCTCGCGCAGCCGCGCGCCGCTGGCCTCCATGATGTCGGGCAGGCGGAAGCTGCCGCCGATCTCGACCAGCTCGCCCCGCGAGACGATCACCTCGCGCCCGGCGGCGCAGGCTTGCAGGATGAGGAACACGGCCGCGGCGTTGTTGTGGACCGCCAGCGCGTCCTCGGCGCCGGCCGCGCGGCGCAGCAGGCCGCGAAGGCGATCGAGCCGCGAGGCCCGCTCTCCGCTCTGCAGATCGATCTCCAGGCTGGAGTATCCGGCGGCGACGCGGGCGATCGCCGCTTGCGCGCTCGCCGACAGCGGCGCCCGCCCGAGGTTCGTGTGGATCAGGATCCCGGTGGCGTTGATCACGCGGCGCAGCCCCGGCTCGAGCAGGGCGCGCGCCTCGGCGGCCACCGCCTCGGCGATCGCGCCCGGGGCGGTCTCCTCCGCCCCGGAGCTCCCCGCGAGGATCCTCCGGCGCAGGTCGGCCAGCGCGTCGCGGATCAGGGCGACGACGACCTCGTGGGCCAGCGCCTCGCGCAGGCGGACGAGCGGAGGCTCCCGCAGCAGTCGGTCGACCGCCGGTATCCGCGCCAGAGCCTCCCGTGCATCGTCCATGACGCCTCCCGTCCCGCCTAGGGCCCGGTGCCCCCCTCCACCTCGTCGTAGCGGTCGAAGATCATCGTGAACGAGCCCCGCCCCTGCGTCGCGCTGCGCAGATCGGTGGCGTAGCCGAACATCCTCGAGAGCGGGGCGCCGGCACGCAGGATCTGGGTGTCGCCCTGGACCTCGGCGCCGAGCACGCGGCCATGGCGCGCCGCCAGCTGCTGGTGCACCGTGCCGACCGCGTCGGCGGGACAGACGATCTCGAGCATCATGATCGGCTCGAGCAGGATCGGCCCGGCGTGGCGGCAGGCCTCGCGGAAGGCGGTCAGCGCCGCGCTGCGGTAGGCCATCTCGCTCGAGTGCGTTTCGTGGAACGATCCCCCGAGCAGCGTCGCCCGCACGTCGGTGATCGGGTAGCCGTAGCGGATGCCCGAGTCGGCGCCCGTGCGGATCACCTCTTCGATCGCCGGCAGGTACTCGGGCGGGATGACCTCGGGGCCGACGCCGTTGGCGAAGACGATGCCCCCGCCGCGCGGCTCGGGGGCCACGCCGATGATCGCGTGGCCGTAGTGCTCGCGGCCGCCGGTGGCGCGGGCGAAGCGCCCCTCGGCCCGGGCGGCCAGGGTGATCGTCTCGCGATAGGTCACCTGCGGCTTGCCGACGCGCACCTGCAGCCCGAACTCGCGCACCAGCCGCTCCTCGAGGACCTCGAGGTGCAGTTCGCCCATGCCCTTCATGATCCGCTGGCCGGTGTCCTCGTCCCAGGCGGCCCGGAAGGTCGGGTCGTCGGCGGACAGGTGCGCCAGCGCCAGCTCGAGCTTCTCCTCGCCGCCCGCCTCGCGCGCCTCGAGCGCCGCCATGACGACCGGCTCGGGGAAGCGCATCGCCTCGAGCGAGACGGGGTGCGCCGGGTCGGCCAGCGTGTCCCCCGTGCGGGAGTGCTTGAGCCCGGCGACGATGCAGATGTCGCCCGCGCAGACCTCCTCGAGGCGCCGCTTCTTGTCGGCGTGCGCGCGATAGACCCGCGCCACGCGCTCGGACTCCCCCAGGCGCGGGTTGAGCAGCGTCGCCCCCTCGCGCAGCGTGCCGGAGTAGACGCGCACGAAGTTGACCCGCCCGCGACCCCCCTCGCCCGACATCGTGTAGGTCTTGAAGACCAGCGCGCAGACCGGCTCGCGCGGGTCGGCGGGCCGCAGCTCCGGCTCCCCCGTCTGCGGATGCACGCCCCGCGCGGGAGGCACATCGTCGGGCGCGGGCAGGTAGTCGACGACCGCGTCGAGCAGCGGCTGCACGCCCATGTTGCGCAGCGCCGCGCCGGCGAGCACGGGCACGAAGTGCTGCTCCAGCGTGCCGCGGCGGATGCCCCGCCGCAGGTCGGCGGCCTCCAGGTCGCCGGAGGCGAGGAAGGTCTCCAGCAGGCCCTCGTCCTCCGCGGCGACGAGTTCGAGCAGCTGCCGGCGCGCCCGCCCGGCGATCTCGGCCATCTCCCCGGGAATCGGTCCCGCCTCGAACTGCGCCCCCCGGCTCTCCGCGTCCCAGCGCAGCGCGCGCATGCCCAGCAGGTCGACGACCCCCGCCAGTCGGCTCTCGGCCCCGATCGGGATCGTCAACGGCAGCGGCACGGCGCCCAGGCGGTCGCGGATCTGCTCCAGCACCCGCTCGAAGTCGGCCCCGACGCGGTCCATCTTGTTGATGAAGATCAGGCGCGGCACCCGGTAGCGGGCCGCCTGGCGCCAGACCATCTCCGATTGCGGCTCGACGCCCCCTCGCCCGCAGAGCACGACGACGACGCCGTCGAGCACGCGCAGGGAGCGCTCCACCTCGGCCGTGAAGTCGACGTGCCCCGGGGTGTCGATCAGGTTGAGCTGGTGGCCGCGCCACTCGACGGTGATCGCCGCCGAGGTGATCGTGATGCCCCGCTCGCGCTCCTGGTCCATCCAATCGGTCGTCGTGCTGCCCTCGTCGACCTCTCCGAGGCGATGCGATACGCCGGTGTAGAAGAGCATCCGCTCCGTGGTCGTGGTCTTGCCGGCATCGATGTGGGCAATGATGCCGAGGTTGCGGATGCGCGCCAGGCGGTCCTTGCGGGCCATAACTCCTCTTCCGCTGGGGTGATCAAGATCGCGATTATGGATCCCGAAGCGCCCCTGTCAAGGCGCGCCGCCGTGCGGTTCGGGACATCGGGAGAGCCGGCCGCGCGGGACCGGGCCGCCGGTGACTCCGCGGGACCGGGCCGCCGGTGACGCCGTGGGACCGGGCCGCCCGAGACGCCGCGGGACCGGGCCGCCCGAGACGCCGCGGGACCGGGCCGCCCGAGACGCCGCGGGACCGGGCCGCCGAGGCGGCCCCGCCCGCGGCGCGCGCAGCCTCGTCGTTCGGGCGGCATCGGGCGGCTCAGAAGCTGAACTTGCCGAAGTCCTTGGGATTGAGATTCTCGATGAAGGCCTTCAGCTCCTCGGCCCGCTCCTCGGGCGAGTCCTCGCGGCCGCTCGCCTCCGCCAGCAGGCGATCCAGCTCGTCCGAGAAGAGCTGCGCGGCGGCGAAGATCCGCGCCTTGGCCTTCAGCGCCAGGGCGATCGCGTCGCTCGGCCGCGAGTCGACGCAGAGGATCTGCCCGGCGTGCTCGACGAATATCTTGGCGAAGAAGGTGTTCTCCTTCAGCTCCGTGATCTCGACTCGCTGCACGCGGGCGCCGAGCCCCTTGAGCAGCTGGTGCAGCAGGTCGTGGGTCAGGGGGCGGGGGAACCTGCGCCCGGCCAGGTCGAAGGCGATGGCGTTGGCCTCGCTGGGCCCGATCCAGATGGGCAGCTTGCGGTCGCCATCGGCGTCCTTGAGGATGACGACCGGCGCCTGGTTCTTCTGGTCGACCGCCAGGGTCCAGACGACGACTTCCACCATCACGGCGCGTTCCTCCCGCTCCCGGCCGGCGCGGAGTCCGGGGGGAGCCCCCTAGGGCCGCTCTCCCGTCTTGCGGCGCAGCTCGCTGAGCATCACCCGGGCCGCGGCGCTCATCTCGTGGCTCGGGTACTCGTCCAGGAAGCGCTCGAAGGCCTCGACCCCCCCGCGCTCGTCGCCGATCTTCTCCGCCGTCTCGAAGGCGATCATGAAGAGCGCCTCCGGCCTTCGCGGGCTGCCGGGGAAGCGGTCGATCAGGTGCTCGTACATGCGCAGCCGCCGCCCCGCTTCCTTCTCTCCCCGGGCGTTCTCGAAGAGCTCGGCGTCGTCCAGCTGCAGGAAGTGGAAGAGCTCGAGCGCGTCGTCGTGGACCTCCACGGCGTACACCGTGGCCAGCGAATCGAGGACCGCCTGGTAGCGGGCGTTCTCTCTCTTGGTCGCCAGGTTCTCGCGCACCTCCTCGCGCACCTCCTCCAGGGAGCGGTGGCGCTCCTCCCGCCGGTTGTCCACGCGCAGGATGTGCCAGCCCCGCTCCGTGCGCAGCGGTTCGCTGATCGCCAGAGGCTCGATCTCGAAGAGCAGACGCTCCACCTCGGGCAGACCCGCCAGCCGCCCGCCGGCAGCGCCCTTGTCGGCCGGCGGCATCTCCCCCCGCCGCGCCGCCGCGTTCGGGTCGATCGAGTGCTGCGCGGCCAGCTCCCCGAAGTCGGCCCCGGCCACCAGGCGCGCGCGCAGATCCCGGGCCAGCGCCTCGTCGCCGACCAGGATCTCGTGATACCAGGCCTTGCCGCGCACGAGGAAGCGCTCGGGGTCTTGCGCGTAGAACCCCTCGATCTCCTCGTCGCTGGGCGAGACCGTGTCCCAGACGTCGCGGCGCATCGCCGCGTTCGAGAGGATGAAACTGCGCGAGAGGTAGAGCAGGCGACTGACGTCGGCCACGCGCTCGTAGCCGCGCTCCTCCCCGAGACGGGCGAAGCAGCCCTCGTTGACCATCTGCTTGACCATCTCGGCGGCCTGCTTGCCCAGCGCCGGCCCCGAGGAGGGCATCTGCGGATACTGGAGGCGGACCTTGTGGTAGACCTCCGCGGCGGTGATCTTCTCCCCGGCGATCTCCAGGACGACGAGCTCGCCGCCCGGCAGATCGGGGGCGGTGAAGTCGGGCTTGCCGCTGATCTGCGCGCCGGCGCCGCAGGTGAACCCGCACAGGGCGAGCACCCCCGCGGCGAGGCGCGCGATGGCGCGGCGAAGGAAGGGATCCCGTGGCGCACGCATCCCGAGTGACCTCCCTCGGGTCACCGCTCGCGACCGCGCCGCCCAGGAGTGCGGCTAGGGCTGCTGCTTGGTGACCCAGATGCGGATCGGCACGACGATGTCGGCGTGGAGCCGGATGTCGATCTTGTACACACCGAGAACCTTGAGCGGTTCTTCGAGCTGGACGCGACGGCGCTCGACCGTCAGGCCCTGCTCCTGGAGCGCCTCGACGATGTCCTGGCTGGTCACGCTGCCGAAGAGCCGGTCGTCCTCGCCCACCTGGGCGGGGATCGTCAGGCTGATCTTCTCCAGCCGGCGGGCCAGCCCCTGGGCATCGCGCCGCTCCTTCTCGCCCCGAGCGGCGCGAACGCGCTCGGCCTGCTCGAACAGGCGGGCGCCGGCGCTGGTGGCGGGAATGGCCAGCTTGCCCGGCAGGAGGTGATTGCGCGCGTAGCCGGGCGCCACGCTGCGGCGCTCGCCGCGGCGTCCCAAACCCTCCACATCCTCCAGGAGGATGATCTCCATCGGTGCCTCCTCGCTCCGCTTCCGGCGGCGGGGCCGCCCTCGCCCGGCGTCCGTTACGCCGGCAGGGCGCCTACCTGTAGCTGTCCGCGACGAAGGGGATCATGGCCAGGATGCGGGCCCGCTTGACCGCGCGGGTGACCTGGGCCTGATGCGGCGTGCAATTGCCCGAGATCCGGCGCGGGACGATCTTGCCCCGGTCGGTGATCGCCCGCATCAGCCGGCGTTCGTCCTTGTAGTCGATTTGCTCGACCCGGTCGAGGCAGAGCTTGCAGACCTTGCGGCGCGGCACCCGCGCCGACTTCTTCTTCACCGTCTTGGCCATCGAGCTCTCTCCCTCTCTCCACGCGCCGGGCGGGGGGCGCCCCGGCGATTCGCCGGCTACTCGTCGCGCGGACCGCTGGCGCCGCGCGAGCGCCGGCGACCCTCGCGGCCGAAGGCCTCGTCGGCATCGTCGCCGCCGTCGTCGTCGAAGCGCCCGCCTCTGCCGCGGCCCCGGTCGCCCCGATCGCCACGGTCGCCCCGGTCGCCCCGATCGCCCCGATCACGCCGGTCGCGGCTGCGGAAGTCGGGGGCCGTCGGGTCGCCGGAGGCGTGCGTGGTCAGGTGGCGCAGGATCGACTCGTTCATCTTGAAGCGGCGGTCGATCTCCCGCAGCACCGGCGGTTCGGCGCGGAAGCGGATCAGCGTGTAGACGCCATCCTGGACCTTGCGGATGGGGTAGGCGAGCCTGCGCCTCCCCCACTTGTACACGCCCGATACCTCGCCCTTGCCGCCGGCGACGATCTGGGAGACCGCCTCGATCTCCCGGTCGATCCCGGCGTCATCCACCTGCGGGTGCAGGATGAATACCGTCTCGTACTCCCTCACGGGCCAACCTCCCCATGCACGGCCCGGGCCCCGGGGCTCGGGCGGAATCGCGGATCAGATCCAAAGCGATTCATTTAGCCCCATCGGCGGGGGGCTTGTCAAGCCCGCCCGCGAGGACGCGCCCGGCCCTGCGGCCCGCCGCCGCGGCCTCCCAGGGGGGCGGCAGGCCGTTGCAGCGGTTCATGGCCGCCGCCAGCCCGCGCGTCAGCGCCAGACCGAGCGCGTTCAGGCAGAGCTGGACGACCTGGGCGAAGCGCTCCCGCTCCTGCTCGTCGAAGACCTCGAGCACGTGAGCGGAGACGTCGCGCGCGCCCTCGGGGCGCCCCACACCCACCCGCAGGCGCGCCACCCCGGTCGTGCCGAGCGTCTCCAGGACCGACTGCAGCCCGCGATGCCCCCCCGCCCCGCCCTCGGGCCGGATGCGGATCTTGCCCAGCGGAAGGTCGATGTCGTCCAGCAGGACGAGGAGGTCGCCGGGCGAGGCGCCCTCGCTGCGCAACGCCGCCTCCGCGGCGAGACCGCTCCGGTTCATGAAGGTCGTCGGCCGGACCAGCGGGTGCAGCCGCCCGCCCAGACGGATGCGGCTCTCCTGCCCATTGGGCTGCTCCTTCCAGGAGGCTCCGCCCCACTTGCGGCGGGCCGCCTCGATCAG
>VGIY01000092.1 GCA_016867695.1 Candidatus Eiseniibacteriota bacterium
TCGGCGCCGGCCACGGCCTGGAAGTCGATGATCGGACGGTCGTCCGTGCAGGGCGGAACGTCGGTGAGGTAACGAGCCAGGACCTCACCGGAGATCAGGTAGCTGCCCAGCAGGACCTCGGGTGTGCCGAAGTGGAACCGGGCCAGTTCGGCCGCCATCGCCGGCTGTTCGTAGACCCCCTCCACCGCCCGGCGGGAGATCGCCAGCGGCTCGTCGCCCCCGATGAGATAGGTGCGGTTGTACACGTTGCGCTCCGGAACGAGAACGACGGCGACCTCGGGGAAGGCCTCGACGAACGCCCGGGCCACCGTGCGGTCGATGCCTTTGAGCTCGCCGACGCCGATGCTCATCACCCCCCCGGGGGCCAGGCGGCGGCGACAGAGCAGGAAGAAGTCCCGGCTGTACAGAGCCGTCGTGCCGGTCAGCGCGGAGAGGAATGCGTCCGTGATGATCACGTCATAGCGCTCCCGGGTCGTCTCCAGGTAGGCCCGGGCATCGTCGACCAGGTTGCGGATCCGGGGATTCGACGTGGCGCCGTAGGAGAGGCTGTCGAAGGCCGCGGCGGCCCGAACCACCTCCGGCGAGATCTCCACGCAGGTGACCGAGCGCACGCGCTCGTCCAGGGCTGCCGCTCCCGTCGTCACGCCCGAGGCCAGGCCGACGACGAACACGCGCTCGGGCCGCGGGTGCAGGACGATGGGCAGCAGGGCCACGGTGGCGTAGTGCTGCTGATGGAAGTGGGCCTCGTCGACCACGCTCATGCCGAGCAGATTGAGGTACATCTCCAGCCCGCGCTGTCGCGGCGAATCCGCGGAGGAGCGCGTGACCACGACCGTGGCCGTGCGCCCCTCCTCGTGGAAGAGGATCTCGCGGAACGGCGTCATGATCGGCGTGTGCACGAGGAACGGCCGGGGCGTGATGGTCGCCGCGGCCGTCACCACCGCCAGCGCGCCCACGCCGGCCAGCACGGCGAGCGGCCGTCCCGTCCGGCGGCGCTCGGCGTGCCAGAAGAAGAGCGCGGACATGGCCGCGTTCAGGGCAACGACGAGGAGCATGCCCCGGGACAACCCGACGACCGGCAGGAGCACGAAGCCGGCGACCAGCGAGCCGAGGATCGCGCCGACCGTGTTGACCGCGTAGGCGGTCCCGAGCCTGCGCCCCAGCCGGTCCAGGCGGTCGGTCGCCACGCGCAGCAGGAGGGGGAACGACAGGCCCAGGAGCACGGCGGGCAAGAGCAGGGCGATGGCCGCGGGCACGACCTTGCCGGCGATGCCGAGGAGGACCGTCTCCACGCCGATTCGCTGGGCCAGAACGCTGGCCAGGGCCGGCAGACGGGGCGCCAGCAGGAAGAGGACCAGGCTGCCCAGCCCGGCGGCGAGCTGCACGACCCCGAGCGCCCAGATGCGCTGGCGCGCGCGATCCGCGATCTGCCCCGCCGCCAGGGTGCCGAGGAAGATGCCCAGGAGGAACACGACCAGGATGGTCGTGAAGGCATACACGCTGTTGCCGATGACGAAGTTGAGCGTTCGCGCCCAGAGCACCTCGTAGGCCAGCGTCGTGAACCCAGACACCCAGAAGCCGATCATGGCGAGCGCGATCCAGCGCCGCGGGAGGCGGGCTTCAGGCCCAGGCACGCTCACGCCAGCTTCCGGGGCGGCCGCGGGCGCGTCGGCCCCGCCCGCCTTCGGCAGCACCGACTCCCGCGCCAGCAGACTGAGGGCGATGGCGGCGACTGCCGCGAGGCCGTTGACCGCGGCCGCGAGGTGAAGGGAGGCCCGCACTCCGTGCGAGAAGACCAGGACGTAGCCCACCAACCCCGCGCCCAGCACCCCCCCCAACGTGTTGATCCCGTAGAGGGTGGCCAGTCCGCGGCCGAGGTGGTCCATGCGCCGGATGTAGAAGCGGGCGACGAAGGGCAGCGTGGCTCCCATGAGCGTCGTCGGCACGATGAGCACGATCGCCGCGGCTATGGCCCGGCTGGCCACGGCCAGGCCCGGGGTCCCCTGGAAGGCCCGGTAGAGCTCCAGGTAGAGCCAGCCGGACGCGGAGAGCAGCGCCGGAGTGAGCAGGGCGAAGACGCCGATGCCCACCTCGGCCACACCGTAGAGCAGCAACGGATTGCGCGCCCGGTCGGCGATGCGGCCGGCCAGGTGCGCCCCGAGTCCCAGTCCGGCCATGAACGTGGCCAGCACCGTGCTCACGGCGATCGCCGAGGTTCCGATGATCAGGTTGAGCTGGCGCGTCCAGAGCACCTGGTAGGCGAGAGCCGCCGCACCCGAGAGCCAGAAGATAAGGATGAGCGCGATCCGGACCCGCGGTCTGAGACCTTCCACTGGCGAGCCTCCTCCCCGATCCCGTGATGCCTCGGCTGCGACTCCCCGCCGCAACGCTGGTGAACGACGGCCGCCCGTCGGAGGTGGCACCCGGCGACAGCCCCGGGCGCCCGGCGGGGGGGCAAGGCGCTCCGTCGCCCGCGCCCCATTCTAGCGCACCCGGAAGTTGTCCCCCACCTGGCGGATCGCCCGCTTGTAGCGCCCCGTGTGCGTCAGCGCGGGCGGGATGGAGGCCGCGCCGCCGCCCAGTCGCGGGGCGGAGAGCGCCGCCCGCACGGGCCAGACGCGCGCTTCCCCCTTGTTCCAGTAGAAGGGGGAGAGCGAGTTGAGCTCGGCGCGCACCGCGCGCTCGATCTCGCGCGTCAGTTCCTCCGCGGCGGCCGCGCCCACGCGGACGCCCAGCCGCGCGGCCAGCTCGGCCAGCACCTTCCAGCCGGGCAGGCCCGACGGGGGCGTGACGGCGGGGGCGAAATCGAGGAGCCGGCCCTCGAAGTTGCAGCGCGTGCCCTCGCTCTCGAGGTAGGTCGTCCCCGGCAGCGTCACGTCGGCGAAGCGGGTCGTCTCGGTCGGCGTCCAGTCGATAGCCGCCAGGAAGTCGACATTCTGGAAGTAGGCGCCGGTGCGGGCGTGCTCCATCGGATCCTCGCCGATGACGAGCGCGCCGCGGATCCTGCCCTCGCGCAGCATCGCCCGCAGCTCGGCGCGGCTGCGGGCTCCGCCGAGGGTCGTGCCGCCGACCGGCGCGCGGCCCGGGAGGAACGCCGGGTCGGCCCCGGCCACCGGCAGCCCCGCGCCGTTGCCGTTCAGCCGCGGCAGGAGCAGGTCGGCCCGCGCCCCGCGGGCGCGCAGCGCCAGCACGAAGTTGGCCAGCGTCTCGATGTCGCCCGGCGCCTGGTCCTCGGGCCGGTCGGGCGTGTGGACGAAGACCACCCGGCCTCCCGCGCCCAGGATCTTCGCCGCCCGGCGCAGGCGCTCGGGGTCGACCCCGGCCGACTCGGCCGCCGCCTCCGGACCCTGCTCCAGGCTCTCCAGGAAGGCCTCGCCGCCCGGCAGCCCGCGCACCGCCGAGCGCCACTCGGCATCCTCCTCCAGCAGCCCGCGGAGGATCCCGCCCCAGATCAGGGAAGCGCGCCCGCGCATCGGATCCATCGCCACCGAGGCCAGGGATCGGTCGACCGTATCGAGGATCGAGTTGACGACGATCAGTCGCGCGCCCCGGCGCGCGGCGGCGATGATCTCGACGGCGAGGATGAGGTTGTCCGACTCCGTCGCCGTGTTGTTGCAGACGATCACGTCGGCGTCGCGCAGCACGCCGCGATCGGCGGTCGAGGCGGTGAAGCCGAGCGGGGAGTCCAGCACGCCCGCCTCGCGGCCCGTTTCGATCAGGGCCAGCGAGCCCACGTTGTTCGTGCCCAGGCCCTCGCGCGCGATCCGCGCCGCGAGGTAGGCCTCCTCGTTAGTCAGCTCGGGCGAGAGGAGCACGGCCAGGCTCTCCGGCCCCTGCTCGCCGGCGACCTTGCGCAGCCCGGCGACGACCCGCTGATAGGCCGCCTCGAAGTCGACCTCGCTCGCCGCGCCCCCGGCGCGCAGCAGCGGGCGGGCGATGCGTCGCGGCTTGACGAAGCGCTCGTGGCCGAAGCGCCCGTAGCGGCAGAGGTACTCGCCCGGCGCGCCGGAGGGGCCGATCGCGTAGCGGCCGTCGCCGAAGCGCTCGACGGTGATCGCGCAGCCGAGCGAACAGACGGCGCAGTGCGAGGCGATCGACTCGGTCGCCAGACAGGCGCGGCCCGGGAAGGGATGCTTGGCGGTGAGCGCGCCGGTCGGACAGGCGTCGATGCAGTTGCCGCAGGAGACGCAGCTCGTCTCGATCAGCGGGTCGTTCAGCGCCGGGCGCATCTCGGTCTTGAAGCCCCGCTGGATCAGTCCCAAGGCGGAGATCGGCAGCACGCGCGCGCAGGTGCGCACGCAGCGCGCGCAGAGCACACACTTGTTCGGATCGTAGACGATGTGGGGATGGCGCTCGTCCACCTTGTGGCGCCGGGCGTAGCCGGCGAGGCTGCCCAGATCCGCTCCATACTCCTCGGCGTAGAGGCGCAGCTTGCAGTCGTCGAAGCGCAGACAGCCGCAGGCCAGGCAGCGGTCCGTCTCGTGGCGCGTGTCCTCCGGCTCGAAGCCGGTGGTCACCTCGCGGAAGCTGCCCGCCCGGTCGGCGACCTCGATCTGGTGCACCTCGTGGCGCGGGCTCTCGGCGATCTCCCCCAGTTCGGCCCGGCCCGGCTTGCCCCAGAACTCCTTGGTGACGACGAAGGGCTCCCTCGGCAGGGGCGCGCCGCGCAGGTGGGCGTCGATCGCCCGCGCCGCGCGCTGCCCGTCGCGGATCGCGTCGATGACGACGGTCGGCCCGTCGTCGGCGCCGTCGCCGCCGGCGAAGACGCCCGGGATGTTCGTCGCCAGCGTCCGCGGGTCGACCTTGACCGTCTTCCAGGCGTGGACCTCGAGGCCGCTCCCGCCGATCGTCTTCAGCCCCTCGAGCACCGCCTCCTGGCCGATCGCGGTGATCGCCAGGTCGCAGGGGAAGTCGAACTCCGAACCCTCCATGGGCACCGGGCGGCGCCGGCCGGAGGCGTCGGGCTCGCCCAGCTTCATGCGGATGCAGCGCAGCGCCTTGAGCCTGCCGTCGGTCTTGACGATCCCGATCGGCGCGGCCAGCTCGATGATCTCGATCCCCTCCTCGACGCAGTCGTGGATCTCCATCTTGTCGGCCGGCATTTCCGCCCGGGTGCGCCGGTAGAGGAGGATCACCTTCTCGGCGCCGCAGCGCCAGGCGGTGCGCGCGCAGTCCATGGCCGTGTTCCCCCCCCCGATCACGACCACCGTGCCCGTCACCGGCGAGGGGCGCTGGGCCTGCTCGCGCAGGAAGTCGATCCCCTGGACGACGCCCTCCGTGTCGCCCTCGCCCTCGACGCGCATCGCGTTGCCCGCCCAGGCTCCGACGGCGATGAAGAGTGCGTCGTGGCGCGCGCGCAGCTCGTCGATCGTCACGTCGCGGCCGACGCGCACGCCGTAGCGGATCTCCACGCCGGCGCGGCAGATGTAGTCGATCTCCGCGTCCAGTACTTCGTCTGGCAGGCGATAGGCGGGGATCCCGTAGCGCAGCATCCCCCCGCCGCGCTCCATCGCCTCGTAGATCACCGGACGATGGCCGCGCCGCCCGAGGAACCAGGCGGCGGTCAATCCCGCCGGCCCGGCGCCGACGATGGCGACGCTCCTGCCCGTATCCGCCTCGCGCTCGGGCCGGCCGTCGTAGACCCCCGGCTGGTCGGTAAGGTACCGCTTGATCCAGTTGATCCCCACCGGCTCGTCGACGTCCGCGCGGCGGCAGACGACCTCGCACTTGCGCACGCAGACCCGCCCGCAGACGGCAGGCAGCGGGTTGGTCTCGCGGACGAGATCGACCGCGCGGCGGACCTCGCCCATCGCCGCCAGCGCGATGTAGCCCTGGGCGTCCACGCCCGCCGGACAGCCCAGCTGGCAGGGGGAAAGGCAGTCGGCGTAGTGGTTCGAGAGCAGCAGCTCCAGCGCCGTCCGGCGCGAGGAGAGGATCCGCTCGTTGCGCGTCGTCACCTCCATCCCCGGGGCGACGCGCGTGGCGCAGGCGGGCACGAGATTGGGCCGCCCGGCGACCTCGACGACGCAAAGGAAGCAGGAGCCGTAGGGCTCGAGCTCGGGCGAGTGGCACAGCGTCGGGATGGTGTCGAGCTTCTGCTCCTCGACCACCTCGAGGAGGGTCTGCCCGGCGCGCGCCGTGATCTCCCGCCCGTTGATCTTCAGCCGAATCGTGTCCATCCGCCCGCCTCTGCTCCCGCCGGCCGCTGCCTCCGCCCGCCTCTACTCCCGCCGGCCCCTGCTCCCGCCGGCCCCTGCTCCCGCCGGCCCCGGCCGCCGGTCGCGCCCCGCCCGACCGGCCGCAGGCGCGGCGCTCGCCGTCTCCGCGCGTCCCGGCGCGATCGCGCCCCCTAGTTCTTATACACCGCGCCGAAGGAGCAGCTCGCGATGCAGCGGCTGCACTTGACGCAGATGCTCTGATCGATGACGTGCAGCTTCTTCGGCTCGCCGGTGATCGCCTGCACCGGGCAGTTCTTGGCGCAGAGCGTGCAGCCGGTGCACTTCTCGGCGTCGATGAAGAAGTCGACCAGCGCCTCGCAGTAGCGCGCCGGACACTCCCGCCGGGCGATGTGCGCCTCGTACTCCTGCCGGTAGTAGCGCAGCGTCGTCTGCACGGGATTGGGCGCCGTCTGCCCCAGCCCGCAGAGGCTCGCCTCCTTGATCTGCACGGCGAGCTTCTCCAGCTTGACGATGTCGGCGGGCGCGCCTTCGCCGCGGGTGATGCGCTCGAGCGCCTCGAGCATGCGCAGCGTGCCGATCCGGCAGAAGGTGCACTTGCCGCACGATTCGTTCTGGGTGAACTCCAGGAAGAAGCGGGCGATCTCGACCATGCAGCTCGTGTCGTCCAGCACGACCATCCCGCCCGAGCCCATGATCGCGCCGGTCGGCGGGATGTGCTCGAAGTCGACGGGGGTGTCGCTGATCCCGCTGGGGATGCAGCCGCCCGACGGTCCGCCCATCTGCACCGCCTTGAAAGCGCGCCCCTCCTTGATCCCCCCGCCGATGAGGTGGACGAGGTCGTGGATCGTCATGCCCATCGGCACCTCGGCCAGCCCGCCGCGGCGCACCTTGCCGGCCAGAGCGAAGACCTTCGTGCCGGGGCTCTTCTCGGTGCCGAAGCGGCGGTAAGCCGCCGCGCCGCGGGTCAGGATCCAGGGGACGTTGGCGTAGGTCTCGACGTTGTTGTTGTTCGTCGGCTTGCGCCAGAGCCCCTTCTCGGCGGGGAACGGGGGGCGGATGCGGGGCATGCCCCGCTCCCCCTCGATCGAGGCGAAGAGGGCCGTCTCCTCGCCGCAGACGAAGGCGCCGGCGCCCTGCTTGATCTTGACGTCGAAGGAGAAGTCCGAGCCGAGGATGTTCTTCCCCAGGTATCCCCGCTCGCGCGCCGCGGCCAGGGCGATCTCGAGCCGCTTCAGCGCCAGCGGGTATTCGGCGCGGCAGTAGACGTAGCCGTGGGTGCCGCCGATCGCCCGCGCGCAGACGATCATCCCCTCCAGCACCGCGTGGGGATCGCCCTCGAGCACCGAGCGGTCCATGAAGGCGCCCGGGTCCCCCTCGTCGGCATTGCAGACGACATACTTGGTGTCGCTCGCCTGGCCGGCGGCGAAGGACCACTTGAGCCCGGTGGGGAAGCCCGCGCCCCCGCGGCCGCGCAGCAGCGAGGCCTTCATCTCCTCGATGATCGCCGCCGGCGTCATCTCGAAGAGCGCCTTGCGCAGCGCCTCGTATCCGCCCGCCGCCTCGTACTCCGCGATCGACTCGGGATCGATCACGCCGCAGTTGCGCAGCACGATCCGCTCCTGGGGGGCCATGAAGTCGGCTTCGCGGCCCGAGGCCGGACGCCCCTCCTCGAGCCGGTAGACGACGTAGTCGTCCAGAATCTCCCCCCCGACGACGTGGCGGGAGACGATCTCCTCGGCGCGCGCCGGCGTCACCTCGCCGTAGACGACGCGCCGCCCGTTCTCGCGCACCTCGACCAGCGGCTCGCAGTAGCACATCCCGATGCAGCCGGTGATGGCCAGCTCTCCCCGGTCGGGATGGCCGGCGAGCAGCTCGCCAAGCCGGTCGTGGACGCCCCGGGCGCCGGCCGACAATCCGCAGGTGCCCATGCCCACCAGAAGTCGTTTCATCGATCCGCTCCCGTGGTGGCTTCCGCGGCCGGGCGGGCCCCGGCCGCCTCGCTCTTGCGCCGGTAGCCGCGCAGGATCCGGCGCACCGACGCCGGGGTCAGGCGCCCGTGGGTCTCCTCGCCGACCATCATGACCGGAGCGAGCGAGCAGCAGCCCAGGCAGGCCACGGTGAAGAGCGTGAAGAGACCGTCGGCGGTCGTCTCGCCGACTTCGATGCCCAGCTCGTCCTGCACGGACTCGATGAGCAGCTTCGAGCCGGAGACGTGGCAGGCGGTGCCGGCGCAGATGCGGACGACATGCTTGCCCATCGGCTGGAGCCGGAACTGGCTGTAGAAGGTGATCACGCCGTAGATCGCCGACTCGGGGATGTGGGTCGCCTCGGAGATGTAGCGGATCGCCCGGCGCGGAATGTAGCCGAAGTGCTCCTGGGCCGACTGCAGGAGCGGAATCAGCTCGCCCGGCGCGCCGTCGTAGCGCCAGAGGCGGTAGACGAAGCTGTCGGTCTCGTGAGCCATCCCTTCCCTCCTCGGCTCGTCCCGCCCTCGGGGGCGTCCTCCGCGCCCGCCGCCCGGCGCCCCGGCCTCAGTCCTCGAGCATCCGGATGACCTTGGCCTCGCGCACGCGCAGCACCCCGTCGATCTGGCTGATCTTCTCGACGATCCGGGGCGTGCGGCCCGCCGCCCCGCGGCCCATGATCATGCCGACCAGCCTGGCGCCCCCCTCGATCACGTCGCAGAAGACGACCTCGTCGATGAAGCAGACCGTGGTGAAGAT
>VGIY01000093.1 GCA_016867695.1 Candidatus Eiseniibacteriota bacterium
CATGGGCGCCTCCTTCCGGGCGGCGGCCCGCGGCGCCGCGCGCCGGGCCTCTCGGGCGACGATAGCATCCCGCCGGGGTCCGCGGAACGGTGCCGCAGATCGCATCGCCGCCGATCGCCGTTGCCCGGGGCCGCCGCCGGCTCCATGATTACCGGCCGCGCCTTCGCGGCGGCCAGCGCAGCAGCAGGAGGACCCCCATGGACGCCCGTCTCGACGCCGTCCTCTTCGACCTCTTCTACACGCTCATCGACATGCGCCGCGTCTCCAGCGGCATCTCGACCCCGGAGGCGCTGGGCATCGACCCGGCGATCTGGAGCCGCAAGGTGATGGAGGACTCCCCCCACCACGCCCTCGGCACAGAGGTCGATGCGGTCGAGTCGGTGCGCGTGATCGCCCACGCGATCGACGCCTCCCTTCCGCTCGCCCGCATCCGCGCGGCGGCCGCCGCGCGGCCGGCGCGCTTCCGCGAGGCGCTGCTGCGCGTCGATCCGCAGGTTCTGGCGGCGCTCGCCCGGATCCGCTCCCTGGGGCTCAAGCTCGGTCTGATCAGCAACGCCGGCCTCGACGAGGTGGCCTCCTGGGACGACTCCCCCCTGGCGCCCCTCTTCGACGCGGCGCTCTTCTCCTGCCACGAGAAGCTGATGAAGCCCGACGCGGCCATGTACCTGCGGGCGACCGAGCGGCTGGGCGTGCGTCCCGAGAACTGCCTCTTCGTCGGCGACGGCGGCAGCAGCGAGCACGAGGGGGCCAACGCCGTCGGCATGCGCACCGTGCTCTTTCTCGCCCTGCTCCAGGAGACCTACCCGGAGACGGCCGCCCGCCGGCCGCGGGTCACGCGCTGGGTGATCGACAGCTTCGCCGATCTCGTCGCCCTGGTGGAAGCGCTCGGACGGGACCACGAGCCCGGGAAAGCATAGGGTGAGGATCGTGGCCAGGGCCCTCCGGGCGGCGCGGGATCCGCCGCCCCCCGCCGGGCCCTGCGCCGGGGCGGCTGAGCGGAGCGCCCGGGGGGCCCCGCTCGTCCGCGGAGCGCGCGCGCGCGCCCGCGGCGGAGTCGGTCGCTATGCGCGCTGGGGCGCCGGGATGCGCCGGCGCTTCTCGTCTTCCCAGACCTCGCGCGCCAGGATGCCCAGCGCGAAGAGGATCCACATCAGGTAGACGAACACGTCCGCGCGCTGGTGGTCCGTGCGCAGCTGCCCGATCAGGAACTGCACGACGGCGATGTGCATCACCGCCGCGAAACCGCGGGCGAAGGAGGCGCGGCCGACCTCGAGCCCGTGGCCGACCCAGGTGCGCTTGAGCACCCGGCCGACCAGGAAGAGGTAGGTCGGCAGCCCGACGAGGCCGATCGAGAAGAAATAGAAGAGGAAGGCGTTGTGCGGCCAGGCCGCCTTGCCGCTGAGCGAGAGCCCCTCGAGCGGATAGAATGGTCCGTGGCCGAGCCAGGGACGGTCGGCGATGCGCTGCCAGACGTAGGACCAGGACTGGCGGCGCGTGTCGGGGATCCCGCGCTCGACGTAGGTGTCGAACATGCGCGTGAGCAGCGTGATGTTGCCCTCGAAGCGGCCGAGCGTCCGTTCGCCGAGCATCAGCACGCCGAAGAGGGCGATCAACCCGACCAGGATGCGCGGGGCGGTGATCTCGCGCCGGAAGACCCAGCCGAAGAGAAGCAGGCCGGCGACGAGGGCGATCAGCGCGCCGCGGTTCCCGGTCAGAGACACGACGTAGATCGAGACGGCGACCAGCACCCAGTGCAGCGCCCGCCAGAGGGGCGTGCCGCGCGCGCGGATCGCCAGGTAGATCTGCACCACGCAGATCACGGCGGCGAAGTCGCCCATCAGCGCGTGGGTCAGCACGCCGCCGATGCGCTGCTGCGCGGCGGCGGCGAAGACGTCGGGGGAGCCGAGGGGGGAGAGATACCAGCGCGGGAGGAAGGCGACGCCGGGGGCGAAGCGCTGCATGAAGGCGGCGAAGTAGAGAACGATCGCCGAGACGGTCAGCGCCCGCGCGCAGAAGAGGAGCTTGCGCTCGCTGCGTCCGGCGTTGACCAGCGCGTAGTAGAAGAGGATCGGCATCGTCAGGTGCCGCAGCGCCAGCAGCGAGCGGTTCATCGCCTCCGGGCGGTCGACCTGTGTGAGCGAGAGCAGGTGCGCGGCCAGATAGGCGAAGATCGCCCAATCGAGGTAGGTGCGGCGGGGGCGCTCCTCGAGCCCGATGCCCATGCGCACGAGCCAGGAGACGGTGACGAAAGTGACGAAGACGAAGTTCGTATCGCCGATCCAGATCGGCGTCGGGAAGGCGTAGAGGACGAGGAAGAGCGCCGCGCCGACGTAGGTCGGGAAGCGGAAGAGCACGAGCAGGTAGCCCAGCCCGAGGAGCAGCTTCGTCTGGCGCTGGCCGAAGCCGCCGGCGAAGGAGCCGAGGAAGGCGCCCACCAGGGCGGCCAGGACCAGCCAGGCGATCGGGTGGTTGAGCCAGTCCTGGATGCGCTGGCCGCGCAGCTCGCCGTCGGCGAGTTCCCGATGAGAGAGATGGGGCGGCAATTCCGTTCCCAGTTCACGGGTCCGCAGCATCGCGTCCATGCTGGCGACCGGCGAGGCGGGCTGCCCCCCTCCTCCGATCCCCATCTCCCTAGGTTTCGTCCGCCGGCGCCGCCCTCTGAACCGCCGGCCATCCGCCTCGTTGCGCCGCCCCCCGTAGACTCCCGCGATCCGGCGGGGTTCCGCCGGCCCGGGGGCCTCATTCTCCCCGCTTGCGCAATCGCCTGAGGGTCCGCCGGGCGCTTCTCGGACCGCCGCCGGCCGCTCCGGACGGGGGGCTCCCTCGCGGGGGCGCGATGTTGATTTCCCCTGCCCCCAGGCGTCAAGTTGACCCCCCAGGAGGGTGCCCGCGCGGGGGTTACGACCGCAGGTCCCGAGCACGCACTGGGGGATTCGATGCAACCGACGCAGGGACAGGGGAAAGACGGCCCGGTCCGGACAGCCTACCGGCTCCTGCACGCCCGTCACGGCCGCCTGGGCTGGTGGCCGGGGCGCACGCGGCTCGAGATCGTCGCCGGAGCGATCCTGACCCAGAACACCGCCTGGGCCAACGCCGCCAAGGCGGTCGGCAACCTGCGCTCTGCCGGATGGCTGCGCCTGCCCGGGCTGCGCGCGGCCGGGGAGGATCGGATCGCCGCGGCGGTCCGGCCCTCCGGCTACTACCGCCAGAAGGCGCGCAAGCTGAAGGCCTTTGTCGCCCTGCTCGACCGCGACTTCGGCGGCAGTCTCCGGCGCATGGCCCTCACGCCCACCGGGGAGCTCCGCCAGGCGCTGCTCGCCACCTGGGGGATAGGCCCGGAGACGGCCGACAGCATCCTCCTCTACGCCTTCGGCCGGCCCGTCTTCGTCGTCGACGCCTACACGCTGCGCGTCGCCTCGAGGCACGGCTGGGTCCCCGAGGGGACGGGCTATGACGCCCTGCAGGCCTACTTCGCGGCGCGTCTGCCGGCGGACGCCGCGCTCCTCAACGACTACCATGCGCAGATGGTCTGGGTCGGGAAGCACCACTGCCGCCCGCGCCCGCGGTGCGCCGGCTGCCCGCTGGCGCCGCTGCTGCCGGCGGGGGGGATCCGCCGGCGGTCGGGGGAGGGCGAAGGGGAGGGAAAGAGTGTGGCGCCGCCGGACGCTCCACGGCGACGCGCCGCGCGCCCTTGCGCGCGCCGGCGCCCTCAGCGCACGTAGCCGAGGGCGCGCAGCCGCTCGCGGGTCGCCTCGTCGATCGTCACCTCGACGCGGCCGGCGGGGCGACCGATCCCCGCCTGGAACTCGTTCAGCCGCGCCTCGGCCAGCCGCGCGCGCTCCGGCTCCCGCGGGGCGAGGTCGTCGCGCTCGCCCGGATCGGCGAGAAGATCGTAGAGGAGCAGCCGCCTCTCGGTGCCCCGCTGGCAGAACATGACCTTCTCGGCGTCGCGCCGCAGCGCGTGGGCGAAGTGCCCGCCATGATCGACCTCGCAGTAGGCGGGCCGCGGCGGCTCGGCGGGCTCGAGACCGAGCAGGATCGGCAGCAGCGTGAGCCCGTCGAGACCCTCCGGCGCCGGCAACCCGCACACCTCCAGGATGGTCGGCAGCAGATCGACGTGGCGCACCTGATGCGGGTAGCGGGTGCCGGCGAACGCGCCCAGCCGGCGCGGACAGCTCAGGATCAGCGGCACGCGGATCAGCTCCTCGTGGAGCGAGTGGCCGTGGCCCCAGCCTCCGCGGTCGTAGAACTCCTCCCCGTGATCCGCGGTCAGGACGATCAGCGTGTTCTCCTCACGCCCGGTCGCCCGCAAATCGGCGAGCAGCCCGGCGAAGCAGTCGTCGAAGTAGCGGATCGCGCCGTCATAGAGGGCGACCATGCTGCTCAGGCTGTCGGCGGAGATCGGCTTGCCGGTTTCGAACGGCAGGAAGCCGGCGTAGCTCGGGTAGTTGGAGACCCGCGGCATGGCGGCGATCTCCGGCGTCATGAAGAGCGTGTCGTAGGGCTCCGGCGGGGCGTAGGGGGCGTGCGGCTCCATGAAGTGGACGTAGGCGAAGAAGGGCCGCTCCCCCTCGGGCTCCTCCGCCAGCCAGTCGCGCAACGCGCGCATCAGCCCCTCGGCGCCCAGGCCCCCCGCCGGCGTTCCGCCGCCGACCAGCCGCCTCTCGACTCTCTCGAGCAGCGCCATCGTCCGGCCGGCAATAGAACTCCACTCGTGCAGGCGAGCCAGCAGGTGCCCGATCATGAGCTGCAGGAAGCGTGGCGGGTGGCTGGCGTAGACGTGGTCGACGCCGCGCCCGAACCCGAAGACCGGGGTGACGAAGTGGTTGGCGGTGAGGATCGCCGTGCGATAGCCCTCCCGGCGCAGCATCTCGGGCAGCAGCTCGATCGACTCCGGCACGCCGCTGGCCATCAGGTTCACCCCGTGCGCGGAGGGGTAGCGCCCGGTGAGGATCGTCGCCGTCGAGGGTTTCGTCCAGGGGGACTGTGCCGCGGCCGCGTCGAAGACGAGCGCGCCGGCGGCGAAGCTGTCGATGGCCGGGCTCGTGGGGCGCTCGTAGCCGTGGAGCGACAGGTGATCGGCGCGCAGGGCGTCGACCAGGAGGATGAGCACGTTCGGCCGGCCCTCCGGCTCGCCCCCGCCCGGCGCCCGCCCTTCCGGGGCCGGTTCGGCGCGCTCTCCCGGCAGGTAGGAGACGAGCGCCAGCGCGACGAGCGCCGCCGCCGCACCCAGGGCGGCGAGCAGGCCCGCCCCCCGCCTCCGCGGCCAGAGGCGCAGCCCGGCGCGGCGCAGCCGGCGCAGAAACACGAAGACGCAGCGCCCCAGGGCGAGAGCCGCCAGGAGCAGCACGCCGGTCGCCGCCAGGGACAGCGGCGCGAGCGCCTCGGGCAGGTAGCGCAGGTTGACGAACCCGCCGACGAGGAGGAAGGCGAACAGGGCGGTGCTCATCGCCGCCGAGAAGGCGAGCGACGGGGGCCGGCGCAGGAGGAGCAGGCCGAGGACGAGGAGCCCCAGGCCGGCCAGGGTTCCGACCAGCGCGTAGAAGACGGCCGCCTCGAAGAGGTGCACGCGCTGGATGGCCGATCCGGAGCGGCCCAGCTGGACCAGGACCTCGATCACGCCACCCAGCGCGCCGGCCAGCGCGCCGGCGGCAAGCGGCGCCCCCCAGGAGGGGCGGGAGGGATCCGTATCGCTCATGCCCGGGCCCTCATCTCTTCCTCGGCCTCCTCCGGACCGCTCGCCCGGACCCCGGGCCGGCCGTGCCCAGAGGCGCTCCGGTCGAGGCGACGGCACAGCCACCCGTGCGCCCGGGGCCAGAAGATCCCGCCCGCCACGCCGACCGCCAGCCCCGCCAGGGAGTCCAACGCGTAGTGATAGCCGCCGTAGACGGTCCCGGCGAAGATGCCCGCCGCCGCCACCAGGAAGAGGATCTGCCAGCGCCCGACGTAGGGTCGCGTCACCCACCAGATCGTGACCGCCACGGCGACGTGCGAGGAGGGAAAGGCCGTCCCGATCGAAGAGCCTCGGGTCAGGAGCCCGTGCACGAGCTGCGGGAAGAGCATCCCCTTGGCAGCCGGGTCGATCGGCCCGATGTGCTCGAAGGGGCCCTTCACCGGGAAGAATGTGAAGACCAGGTAGCAGAAGAAGAAGGTCCCGAGCACGCTCGTCGTGAAGAGCTTCAGCGCCTCGTGGCGGCGCAGGCCCAGGAGCAGGAGCGCGGCGATGGGCACGAGGAGGATGTAGAGCGCGTAGGTGAAGTGCAGGAACTCCGACAGCGGCAGCCAGGGCAGCCACTGATGGAGCAGCTGGCTCGGCTGGCAGAGGAAGCAGATCGCCTCCAGGCGGATCATCGCCTCGTCGTGATAGCCGGAGGTGACGAGCCGGCTCAGGTGCTGCACACCGCCGTAGAAGAAGGGCAGCGCGGCCAGCGGGTAGGTGTAGCGCAGGAAGCGCACCCATGGGTTCCCGTCGCGCGGCGCCCAGCGCAGGGCGATCGTCAGCCCGAGAAGGCCGAAGTGGGCGGCGATGAACCCCGGCAGGAGCGCCGAGCGCGCGGGCGAAACGAGGACGAGCAGCCCGGTCACGCCCAGGTAGAAGAGCGCCAGGATGTCGCCCGGCAGATGTCCCCGCCCCCCGCTCACAGCCGTCCCTCGCGGCGGAACCAGTCGATCGTCTCGTGGATGCCCCGTTCGATCGGCGTCCGCGGCTCGTAGCCTGCCCCCCGCAGTCGGTCGATCGCGCAGATCCAGTACCGCTGGCGGAGGTCCCGCGCCTTGTCGGGGTTGATCACCGGCATCGTCCCGGTGAGCGTCCCCAGCAGGGCCCCCACTTCCCCCGCCAGCCCGACCAGCGCGCCGGGTACCCTCAGGGGCACCGGGCTGCGCCCCAGCGCCTGCGCGGCCAGCGCGCCGAGGGCTTCCCAGGTGTGGACGGCGCCGTCGCTGACATGGAAGATCCCGTCGGCGCCGCGTTCGGCCAGGTGCAGGCAGGCGCCGGCGAGATCGCGCGCCTCGACGAGGCTGAGCAACGCCCCGCGCCCGGCGGGCAGCGGCAGGACGCCGCGACCCACCCAGCGGAAGAAGGTGACGACCCCCTGGTCGCGCGGGCCGTAGATCGCCGGCGGGCGGACGACGACGAGCCTCGTTCCGGGCTCGGGATGGGCCTCGAGCCAGACCTCGGCGTCGCGCTTGCTGCGTCCGTAGGCGGTGATCGGCGCGGGCGGGTCCTCCTCGCGGCGCGGGCGGTCGGCCGAGGGGGCGGGGCCCGTCGCCGCGAGGCTGCTGCAGAAGAGGAAGAGCTCGCAGCCGCCCGCCTGCGCGGCCGCCTCGTAGAGCCGGATCGTGCCCTCGGTGTTGACCTGGAAGAAGGCCTCGGGGCGCCGCGCGCGGACGACGCCGCCGAAGTGGAAGATCCAGGAAACCCCGGCGACGAGCGCGCGCAGGCTGCCGGCGTCGCGCACATCGGCCGGCATCGTCTCGACGCCTGCCTCGGGCAGCCAGCGCCTGTCGCTCGTGGGCCGCAGGGGCACGCGCACGCGATGCCCCGCGGCGACGAGCGCGTCGAGGAGATGCGACCCGGCGAAGCCGGTCGCGCCGGTGAGGAGGACTCGGCGCGGCTCGCTCATGGTGCCGCCCCTCCCGGCGGCTCCGCCGCGGGCGCGACGGAGGCCGCCAAGGGCTTCTCGTAGATCCTGTAGGTCTTGTAGACGCGCCCGCCGATCTTGTCGAGCGCCTGGCGCATGGCGCGGTTGTCCTCGAGGATCCAGGAGAACTCCCCGCACCTGATCTTCAGCTTCCGCCCCCCCTGGAAGAGGCGCAGGTACATGAGCTGGTCGACGCCCGACCCGCGCAGCTCGGGGACCAGCCCCAGCGTGAGCACGCGCAGCTTGTCGATCCGGCGCGCATGCCAGAGGATCTTCAGCAGCCCGAGGGGGAAGAGCCGCCCGTTGGCCTGCTTGAGCGCCGCGTTGAGGTCGGGCAGCGCCATGGCGAAGCCGACCGGCTCCTCGCCCCGCTCGGCAATCAGCACGATGTCGGGCTTGATCACCGGGCGCAGCTCCTTGGCCATGTGCTCGATCTCGGCCTCGGTCATCGGCACGAAGCCCCAGTTGCGCTCCCACGCCTTGTTGTAGACCGTCCTGACCTTGGCCACTTCCTCGGCGAAGCGCTTCATCTCCAGCGGGCGGACGACGACTCCCTTGCGCGCCCCCAGCGCCTCGGCCACGCGCACCACCCGCTCGGGCGGGTCGGGATCGTCGAGGTAGTAGGCGACCAGATCCCTCGCCTTGGCGAAGCCGCTCCCCTCGAGGTGGCGGGCGTAGCGCGGCGGGTTGTAGGCCATCAGGACGGCCGGGGAACCGTCGAAACCGTCGATCAGCAGGCCCCACTCCTCGTTGCTGGAGAAGCTGGCCGGTCCGCGCAGGGCGGTCAGCCCGCGGCCGCGGGCCCAGGCGGCGGCCGCCTCGAGCAGCGCCGCCGCGGCCTCCTCGTCGTCGAGCACCTCGAAGAAGCCGAAGAAGGCGACGCTCTCGCCATGCACCTCGTTGTGCAGGCGGTTCTCGATCGCCGCGATCCGGCCCACCGGGTCGCCGCCGCGCCGGGCGAGGAAGTACTCGCTGGCCGCATGCTCGTGGAAGGGGTGCCGGGTGAGCTTCTTCTTCTCGTCGCCGATCAGCGGCGGGACCCAGTAGGGGTCGCCCGCGTAGACGCGCCAGGGGAAGGTGACGAACTGATGGAGCGCCCGCTTGTCGCGGCGATCGATCGGCTCGACGCGCACCGGCATCGTCAGTCTCCCTGGCGCGGGCCGGCCCGGCGGCACCCGGCGGCGGCGCGGCCCGCCCCCCCCCGGCGTCGCGGCCCCCGCGGCGGT
>VGIY01000094.1 GCA_016867695.1 Candidatus Eiseniibacteriota bacterium
GACGCGCGGCGCCTGATCCGGCCGAGCCGGTCGTGACGACCGCGGCCTCCGGGCCCGCCGCCGGCCGGCTCGCCTGGGCGTTCCAGGCCTTCCTGCGCGAGATCCGCCATCTCGAGGGCCGGAGCCCGCACACGCTGCGCGCCTACGCGGGGGACCTGGGCGCGTTCTTCCGCTTCCTCGCCGGCCTGACCGGCCGGCCGGCCGTCTTCGCCGACCTCACGCCGGCGCACGCGCGCCTCTGGGTCGCCGCCCAGCAGGCGGCGGGCGCGCGGCCGCGCAGCATCGCGCGCCGCCGCTCCTCCCTGCGCCGCTTCACCCGCTTCCTGCGGCGCGAGGGGCATCTGCAGAGCGATCCGGCGCAGCGGCTCCCGGGTCCCAGGACGGGGCGCCCGCTGCCGCAGACGCTGCCCGCCGACCGGCTGCAGCGGCGCCTCGACGCCGACTGGGGGGAGCGGGCCGCCGACCGCCGGGACCGCGCCGCCTGCGAGCTGCTCTACGGCGCCGGCCTGCGCGTCTCCGAGCTCGTCGGTCTCGACCTCGGCGACGTCGATCTGCCGGCCGGCTGGCTGCGCGTCCGCGGCAAGGGGGCCCGCGAGCGCGCCGTCTGCTTCGGGGAGCGGGCCGCGGCGGCGCTGCGCGCCTACCTGGGCGTCCGGGGAGAGCTGCGCGGGAATGCGCGGGCAGGGGAGGGGGCGCCCGGGGCGCTCTTCCTCAACGCCCGGGGGGGGCGGCTGACGGCGCGCTCCGTCCAGCGCATCGTCCACTCGCGCCTCGCCGACCCGCTGCTGGGGCGTCCCCACCCCCACGCGCTGCGCCACAGCTTCGCCACGCACATGCTCGACCGGGGCGCCGACCTGCGCGCCATCCAGGCGCTGCTCGGCCACCGCTCTCTGGACACGACCCAGATCTACACGCACGTCTCGACCGCCGCCCTGCGCGAGAGCTTCGAGCGCGCCCACCCGCGCGCCCGCGCGCCCCGCTCCGACCGCTGAGCGGGCCGCGGAGATTGCGACTGGGAAACACCCCTGCCCGCCTGCTAGGATCGCGCTCGCGCCGCGGCCCCCGGCCTTCGCCCTGCAGGCGGGGCGCGGGCCGTGACGGTGGCGGGCGCGCGGCGGCTCGAGGGGAGAGGGCGCGGGGGAGGTAGCGGCGATGGCCTGGCGGGCGACGACGGTGATCGGCTGCGTACGCGACGGAGAAGCGGCCATCGGCTGCGACGGCCAGGTCAGCGCCGGGGCCATGATCCTCAAGCATGGCGCCCGCAAGATCCGCCGCCTCTACGAGGGCCGCATCCTGGCCGGATTCGCCGGCGGCGCCGCCGACGGCCTGCACCTCTTCGAGCGCTTCGAGCAGCATCTCGAGACGCACCAGGGGCGCCTGCAGCGGGCCGCGCTGGAGCTGGCCAAGGAGTGGAGGTCTGACCGCGTGCTGCGCCGTCTCGAGGCCGAGTTGGTGGCGCTCGACGGAAAGCACGCCTTCCTGATCTCGGGGGGCGGGGACATCCTCGAGCCCGACGACGGCATCATCGCCGTCGGCGCCGGCGCGCCCTACGCCCTGGCCGCCTGCCGCGCGCTCCTGCGCCACGACCCGACGGCCACGGTCGAGAACGCGGCGCGCCGCGCGCTCGAGATCGCCGCCGAGATCTGCGTCTACACGAACAGCTCCATCCAGGTGGAGAGCTTGTGAGGGCCTATGCCGGTGGAACAGGCCGCCGCGCGCCGGGAGCGCCCGCCGGCGACGGCGGGCATCCCTGAGCTGACCCCGTCGCAGATCGTCCGCCAGCTCGACCGCTACATCGTCGGCCAGACGGAGGCCAAGCGCTGCGTCGCCATCGCGCTGCGCAACCGTTACCGCCGGCGCCTCGTCGGCTCCGCCATCCGCGATGAGATCCTGCCCAACAACATCATCATGATCGGCCCCACGGGCGTGGGCAAGACCGAGATCGCCCGCCGCCTGGCGCGGCTCGCCGGGGCCCCCTTCCTCAAGGTCGAGGCGACCAAGTTCACCGAGGTCGGCTACGTCGGGCGCGACGTCGAGTCGCTGGTGCGCGACCTGGTCGAGATCGGGGTCAACATGGTCCGCGAGGAGATGGCCGCCCGCGTCGCCGCCCAGGCGCGGCGCCACGTCGAACGCCGCCTCCTCGCTCTCCTCCTGCCGCCGCGCGCCCGGCGCCACGCCCGCCCGCCCGACGCCGTGGCGCCCTCGCTCTTCGGCGCCGCCTGCGGCGAGGGAGACGACGACGGCGGCGGCGGGGACGCCCGCGAAGCGCACGGCGGCGAGCCGCTCGCCGAGTGCCGGCGCGAGCCGCTGCGCCGCCAGTTGCGCGAGGGCCTCCTCGAGGATCACGAGGTCGAGATCGACATCGAGGCGGACCCTTCGCCGGCGCTGTTCGAGCCGGCTTCGCCCTCGGCGCTGGGGGCGATGGAGCGCGATCTCCCCGAGCACCTGCAGGCGCTGCTGCCGACCGGCCGCAGGCGGCGCAAGATGACCCTCGGCGAGGCGCGGCGACTGCTCCTGCAGCGGGAGACCGGGAAGCTGGTCGACATGGACAAGGTCGTCGAGGTCGCCCTCGAGCGCGTGCAGCACTCGGGAATCGTCTTCATCGACGAGATCGACAAGATCGCCTTCCCGGGGGCCGGCGCCGGCCCCGAGGTGTCCCGCCGGGGCGTGCAGCGCGACCTGCTGCCGGTCATCGAGGGCTGCCGCGTGGCCACGCGCTACGGGCTGGTGAAGACCGACTACATCCTCTTCATCGCCGCCGGCTCCTTCCACGCCTGCAAGCCGGCCGACCTGATCCCCGAGCTGCAGGGGCGCTTCCCGATCCGCGTCGAGCTGGCCGCGCTCGGGGAGCGGGACCTGGCCCGCATCCTGACCGAGCCGGAGAACGCCCTGCTGAAGCAGTACGCCGCGCTCCTGGCCACCGAGGGGGTCGCGCTGCGCTTCAGCGGCGACGCGGTGACCGAGATCGCCGCCATCGCCGCGCGGATCAACGAGCAGAGCGAGAGCATCGGCGCGCGGCGCCTGCACACGGTGCTGACGACGCTGCTCGAGGAGATCCTCTTCGAGGTCCCGGAGGCCTGCCTGGGGGAGATCCGCGTCGACGCGGCCATGGTCCGCCGGCGGCTGCACAATGTCCTTGAAGACGCCGACCTGTCGCGCTACATCCTGTAGCCTGCGACGGCGCGGGGCGACGGAGAGACCGACGGAGGGAATCGTGGCCGAGAGGGACTTCCTGACGCTGCTCGACTTCGAGCGGGCCGAGCTGGACGAGATCCTCGCCCTGGCCGAGCGCCTCAAGGGCGACCTGCGCGCCGGGCGCTCCGCGGCGCCCCTGCGCGGCCGGGTGCTGGGGCTCGTCTTCCACAAGCCGAGCCTGCGCACGCGCCTCTCCTTCGAGGTGGGCATGCGCCAGCTCGGAGGCGACGCGCTCTACATCACCGACGCCGAGGTCGGCTTCGGCAAGCGCGAGTCGATCGAGGACATCGGGCGGGTCCTCTCCCGGTTCCTCGACGGGATCATGATCCGCACCTTCGCCCAGGGCGAGGTCGCCCGCCTCGCCGCCGCGGCATCGGTTCCGGTGATCAACGGGCTTACCGACTGGGTCCATCCCTGCCAGGTGCTCTGCGACCTCTTCACGCTCCGCGAGCAGGGCCTCGAGCTGGACGGGCTGAAGATCGCCTACGTCGGCGACGGCAACAACCTGGCCAACTCCTGGATGCACGCCGCGCTCGCCTTCGCCCTCGACCTGCGTCTCGCCTGCCCGGCCGGCTACGACCCCGACCTCGCCTCCTTCGCCCGCGTGGGCGGGGGTGGGCGCGGCCGCGTGCGCCTCTTCCGCGACGCGCGCGAGGCGGTCGACGGCGCGCAGGTCGTCTACACGGACACCTGGACCAGCATGGGGCAGGAGGCCGAGGCCGCCCGCCGCCGGGCCGTCTTCCCGCCTCTGCAGGTGAACGAGCGGCTGCTCGGGGCGGCGGCCCCCGGCGCGCTCGTCATGCACTGCCTGCCGGCCCACCGGGGCGAGGAGATCACCGACGAGGTGATCGACGGGCCGCGCAGCATCGTCTACGACCAGGCCGAGAACCGGCTGCACGGACAGAAGGGGATCCTGTTGCATTGTCTGGGCGCGCGCGGCTAGACGCACGGTGGGCGCCGGCGGCCCTGCTGCTGCTGGGCCTGGCTTGCGCGCGCATCGCTCCCCCCCCGGGAGGGCCGGAGGATCGCCAGCCTCCCGGGATCCGCGCCCAGACGCCGGCGCCGGGATCCACCGGCGTGCCGCTCGATCAGCCGATCGAGCTCTGCTTCGACGAGGCGATGGACCGGGCCAGCGTGCGCGACTGGTTCGCCGTCGCTCCCTGGCCCGGGCAGCTCGACTGCCGCTGGGAGCGCGACTGCTTCCGCTGCCTGCCGGTCGCCGGCTGGTCCGCCGACAGGACCTACACCGTGCTGCTGGGCACGAAGGCGCGCGACCGGCGGGGCAATCGCCTCGAGACCCCCTGGCTCGCCGCCTTCGCCACCGGGGACTCCCTGGCCGGGGGTTTCGTGGCCGGGGAGGTGCGCACCGGCTCGATCTCCCGCGACGGCGTGCCCGTCTACCTCTTCGAATGGCCCGCGGCCGCGCGCCCGGCCCCCGCACCGATCCCGGATCCGCCGCCCGACCCGCTGCAGGCGCTGCGGATCACGCAGACCGATGGGGAGGGACGCTTCCTGTTCCACTTCGTGCCCGCCGGCAGGCCGCTCCTCGCCGGGGCGCTGCATGATCGGCGGGGGAATCGCGCCTTCGACCCGGCCGAGGATGTCTGGGGCTGGGCCGAGGAGCCGGTCGACTGCGCCGCCTCCGGCGACACGGCCGCCGTGCTGCTCTACCTTGTCTATCCCGACGACGAGGGGGACCTGGCCGGGGCGGTGATCGACTCGAGCTGCGTCGGCTACGCGCCCGCCGCGCGCCTGACGGCGCTGGCCGACAGCCTGGGCGCCATCCTCTCCGGGGAGCGCGACGCCGCCGGATTCCCCATCGCCCCGGAGGACACGACCGCCCGCCAGCGGCCGACGCCGGCGCAGGAGGACTCCCTGCGCGCGCAGCTGGCCCGCCTCGAGGCGCGCCGGGCGCGATCCGCCGCCGACAGCGCCCGCTGCAGCGCGCCGATCTGGGTGGCCGCCTATGCCGCCGAAGGCGACTCGCTGCCTGTCGCCGAGGTGCGCTCGCTGGGCGACTTCCGGGTGGGCGCGCTCGCCCCCGGGATCTACCGCCTGGAGGCCTACCGCGATCTGGACGGCGACGGTCGCCGGGGAGCCGGGGAGCCCTACGGCGCCTTCCCGCTGCCGGTCGAGCTGAAGCCGGGCCGGGAGATCATCGGGCTCACCTGGACGCTGGAGAGCGAGGGCGACTAGGGCGCGGGAGGCGCGGATGGTGGGCATCCCCTACGAGACCTGGAGCGGGGCGGGCAACACCTTCGTGCTCGTCGAAGCGGCGCTCCTGCGCGAGCCGATCGCGCCCCCCGACCTGGCCCGGCTCGCCTGCGCCGCCGGGCGCGCCTCCGCCGCGGCCGTCGACGGCCTCCTGCTCGTCTCCGGCGACGAGGTGCGCCTCTGGAACCGGGACGGCTCTCCGGCCGAGTTCTGCGGCAACGGCGCGCGCTGCCACGCGGCGCGCCTGTTGCAGCGCAGCGGGTCCCAGCGCGTCCGCTTCCTCTTCGGCCGACACTCGATCGAGGGCTGGAGGGAGCAGGGGAGGATCGGCGTGACCGTGCCGCCGCCCTGCCGCGCCCGGCGCCAGCCGACGCGCGCGGCGCTCGGCGGCGCGCTCGCCCCGCTGGAAGAGGATCTCGCGCGCATCGGGCTCATCCACGCCGGCGTGCCGCACCTCTGCCTGCTGCTGCGCGGGCCGGCGCGCTCCGACCTGCGCCGGACCGCGCCCGCTCTGCGCCAGCATCCCTTCTTCGCCCCCAACGGAACGAATGTGACCTTCCTCTGGCAGACGGGCCTCTGGCGCCAGGCGCCGGAGGGGGAGGTGCGCACCTTCGAGCGGGGGGTCGAGGACTTCACCCAGGCCTGCGGGTCGGGCGCCGTGGCCGGGGCGGCGATGCTCATGGGGCAGGGGAGCGCGAGCCGGGCCCAGCTACGCGTCGCCTCGGGCGACTGGCTCGCGGTGGAACGAAACGGGCCGGTCTGGACGCTGTCCGGACCGGCCTCGCGCGTGGCGGAAGGGCTGCTATCGCCCGACCCGGGCCGGCGCTTCTAGCCCGCCGACTTGCCCTGGCCCGCCGCGCGGTTCACGGCGCGGGCGAGGCGGGACTTGCGCCGGTCGGCGGTCGTCTTCTTGAGCACGCCCTTGCGCACCGCGACGTCGAGCACGGAGCTCGCCTGGCGCAGCAGTTCGGGCTTCTCCTGCGGCTCCGCCTCGTCCAGCTTGCGCAGCGAGGTGCGCACGCGGGCGCGCGCCTGACGATTGCGCTCGCGCTGCTTCTCGCTCCGGCGGACGCTCTTCCACTGGGCCTTGTGCTGTGGCATTCTGGCTCGGCTCCTTTCCCGGACCGGTCGCTGCCTGCCGGGATCGGACCCGGCGAATACAAACATGGGACTGTAGCCGAGCGGAGGGCCCGCGTCAATGCCCTGGATCGAACGCCTCGCGGCGCCCGGCCGCGCCCGCCGCCTGCTCGTTCCGCTCCTGGGGGGGCTCCTGCTCGCGCTCGCCCACCCCCCCTGGCGGCTCTGGCCGCTGGTCTTCGTCGCCTGGACCCCCCTCTGGCTCGCGCTCGCCGACGCGGCGCGCCCGGCGGCCGGGGGCGCGAGCCGCCGCCGGGGCCGCCTCGGCGACGGCTTCCTGCAGGGCTGGCTGATGGGCACGAGCGGCTACCTGCTCATGCTGCACTGGATCCTGCGCCTGCCCAATGAGGAGATGACCATCCCCGGCCTGATGATCCCCGGGCTCCTGCTCCTGGCCGCCCACGCCGGGCTCTTCCATGGCGCCGCCGCCGCCGGCGCCGTCGCCCTGAGCCGCTGGAGCGGCTGGCCGCTGCCGCTCGCCGCGGCGCCCCTCTTCACGCTGGTCGAGTGGCTGCGCGGCCTGGGAGTGCTCGGCTTCCCCTGGGGCGCGGCGGGCTACGCGCTGGCCCGCGTGCCGCCGCTCCTGCAGTCGAGCGCGCTCGTCGGTTTCTGGGGCCTCGTCTTCCTCATCCTGCTGGTCAACGCCTTCCTGGCGCTCGGGCTGCGCGGGCGGCGCTGGGGAGTGGCCGCCGCTCTTCTCGCCTTCGGCGCCCTCTGGTTTCACGGCGCCCATGAGCTGGCCGCCCACGAGCCGGGGCGCATCCACGCCGGGCGCCGGCCGCTGCGCCTGCTCGTCGCCCAGCCCGACATCGGCCGCGACATCAAGTGGCGCCCCGAGAAGCGCGCGCTCGTCTTCGAGCGCGCCTTCACGCACGCCTACGCCGCCGCCGATCGGGGGATGGAGGCGGGGGGGTTCGACCTCTTCCTCTGGCCGGAAACGGCGCTGCCGACGCTGCTCTACATGGATCCGGAGACGATCGAGCGCGTCGTCACCCTCGTCGATCGGATGCGCCGCCCGCTGCTCATGGGCACCGAGGAGATCTACGAGGACTGGGGGACGGAGCGCTGGCAGCAGGGGGCCTACAACTCCGCCGTCGCCGTCCATCCCGGCGGCAGGCTCTCGGATCCCTACCGCAAGGTGAAGCTCGTCCCCTTCAGCGAGCGCATGCCGCTGCAGAAGATCGCCCCCTGGATCACCGGCCTCGACTTCGGCCAGTCGAACTTCTTCCCCGGCGCCGGCCCCGTGCTGTTCCCGATCGGGGAGGAGCGCGTCGGCTGCCTGATCTGCTTCGAGTCGGCCTTTCCGGAAGTGGCCCGACAGATGGTCCGCGAGGGGGCGACGGTGCTGGTCAACATCACCAACGACTTCTGGTTCGGCCGCAGCGCGGGTCCCATCCAGCACGCGGAGATGGCGGTCCTGCGCGCCGTCGAGAACCGCGTGCCGGTCGTCCGCTGCGCCAACACCGGGATCAGCTTCGCGGTCGATCCCTGGGGCCGCGTGAGCCACGAGACGGGGCTCTTCACCCAGGCCGACTTCGTCGCCGCCGTGGGCGCGGGCTCGGGCAGCTTCGCCTCCCGCCACCCCGACTGGTTCCTCGCCCTGCCGGCCGGGGCGTGCGCCGCCGCGATCGCCTGGGGAGCCCTGCGCGCGGCGGCCCGGAGGCGACGATGAGCGACGCGGTGATCGCCTTCCGCCTGTTCCTTCGCCCCGCGCGCGAGCGCTCGCTCCTGCGGGGGCACCCCTGGGTCTACTCGGGCGCCATCGAGCGCATCGAGGCGCGCGAGGATGCCCGCCCCGGCGACCTGGGGGAGATCTACGCCGCCGGGGGGGAGTGGCTGGCGCTGGCGACCGTGCAGCCCGGCGCCACGCTCGTCGCCCGCGTCCTGCGCTTCACCCCCGGGCCGGTCGACGAGTCCTGGTTCGCCGGGGTCTTCGCCCGGGCGGCGCGGCTGCGGCGCGAGGTCGTCGGCGGCGACACGGACGCCTACCGCCTCGTCCACGCCGAGGGGGACGGGCTGCCGGGGCTGATCGTCGATCGCTACGGTGAGTTCCTGGCCGTGCAGTGCCTGACGGCGGGGATGGAGCGGCTGCGCCCCGCCTGGCTGCCCGCCCTGGCGGGGGCGCTGCCTGTCCGCGGCATCGTCGCCCGCGCCGAGAAGGCCCCGCGGGAGCCCGCCGCCGCCGAGACGGAGACGCTCTGGGGCGAGGCGCCGCCGGGGGAGATCGAGGTCCGGGAGGGGGGCCTCGGCTTCGTCGTCCGCCTCGCCGCGGGGCAGAAGAC
>VGIY01000095.1 GCA_016867695.1 Candidatus Eiseniibacteriota bacterium
TGGAGACCCTGCTGGCCGAAGGGGCGCGCATCGAGGAGCGCATGCACTGGTCGCTGTCGCTCGATCCGGGCGCGCGCCGCACGCAGGTCACGCTGGCCACCGACACGCTGGCGGCCTTCGGCCCGGCGGGGAGCCGCGTGTCCTCGTACAAGGTGAGCTACGGGATGGTCGCCGCCCAGGAGTGGACCGCCGATCGTTCCTGGCAGGAGATCCACCTCGCCGTTCTCGGGCTCTCCGCGATCCGCGACCTGATCCTGCCGATGCCCCGCGTCAGCGAGAACCCGCTGGCGCTGCTGCCGGTGGTGATCCTCTTCTCCGCCGCGCTCCTCTTCGTCCTGGTCGAGACCGCGGCCCTCTACTCGGTCGTGCGCACGGGGCGCGCGATCGGCGAGTCGGTCAGCGCGCTGCGCGGCGGGGCCGAACGCCTGCAGCAGGGGGAGCTCGCCTATCGACTGCCCATTCGCGGCAGCGACGAGCTGGCGGACCTGGGCGCGTCCTTCAACGACATGGCGCGCGGGCTGGAGCAGGGCAGGGCCCACGCGCTGGAGCGGGAGCGGCTGGAGGGGGAACTGGCCCTCGCCAGGCGGATCCAGGAGCGGCTCCTGCCCGCCGAGCCCCCGCTTATGCCGGGCTGCAGGCTGGCCGGGATGTCGCTGCCGGCGCGCCACGTCGGGGGCGACTACTACGACTTCATCCGCCTGCCCGGGGAGCGGCTGCTCTTCGTGCTGGCCGACGTCTCCGGCAAGGGCGCCCCGGCGGCGCTGCTCATGTCCAGCGTGCGCGCCGCGCTGCACAACCTGCCCACCGGGCGGGAACGCCCGGCGGAGATCGTCGCCCGGCTGAACGCCTTCATCCTCTCCTCGACGAGCGAGAGCGAGTTCGTGACGCTGTTCCTCGGCCTGCTCGACGGCTGCGACGGGAAGCTGACCTACGTCAACGCGGGCCACGAGCAGCCCTACATCCTCCGGGCCGGCGGCGGGCTGGAGCAGCTCCAGGGGGGCGGGCTGATCCTGGGCGTCTTCGCGCAGGCCGCCTACACCGACGCCGCGGCGCACCTCGCGCCGGGAGACACGCTCTTCCTCTACACCGACGGCCTCTCGGACGCCGTCAACCCCGAAGGGGAGATGTTCGAGGAGGAGAGGGTCCGCGGCGTGCTGCAGGGCTCGACGGGGATACCGGCGCCGCGGCTCCTCGAGGCGGTGCTGGCCGCGGTCACCACCTTCGCCGACGGCGCGGAGGCGGCCGACGACATCACCCTCGTCGCGGTCGAACGCGAGGCGGAGGCGCCGGTCAGTCGATCTCGCGCATGACCAGAGCGGCGACCGCCGCCGCGCGGCGGCGCGCCTCGGCCAGGAGGGAGTCCGCCTCGGCGCGCGTGGCGCGGGTGAACTCGGACCCGGCCAGCCCCTTGAGGTTGATGCGCACGTTGTAGAAGGCGCCCTCGGCGCAGGCCAGGGCCGTGAGTCCGGCCACGCCGGCGTCGCTGATCGAGGGGCGCAGGCCGCCCCCGGCCGCCGTTTCCGCCAGCGCGAGGGCGGCGACGCTGCGGCGCAGCACGCCGAGCGGCACGCGGGTGGCTTCCTCGGTGGCGCCGCGGATCGCCTCGTCGCGTGCCGCCTGCTCCTCGGGCGTCTTCTTCTTCATCCGGAACGCGGCCATGAGCCGGTTGAAGGACGCGGTGTCGCGATCGACGTCGGCGAGGAACTCGTCCTTCAGCCGCTGCGCCTCGCCTGCCGTCCGCTCCAGCTCGGCCTGCTGCTCCTCGTAGCCCTCCTTGCCCCGCGTCAGCGCGGCCACCATCGCCGCGAGCCCCGCCCCCAACGCGCCGCACAGCGCCGCCACGCTGCCCCCGCCCGGCGCGGGCGACTCGCGCGACAGCTCGTCGGCGAACGCGCGGCAGGTCAGGGCGACCAGCTCCGGCTTCCGCTCCCGCCCGCGCACGGCGTACTCGATGATCTTCTCCTCGGGCTTGAAGGGCGCGACGTCGTTGAGCCCCAGCGAGCGGACGGCGGCGTCGACCAGGTCCGGCTCCGGAACGCCCGCCCAGCGCCCCTGCCGCTCGAGGTAGTGGCGGCCCGCCATCAGCAGCGCCTCGAGGGGCACGAGCCCAACGATCTCGCTGCCGGTGACGCGCAGACCGAGCGACCGGGCCACCTCGCGGCAGGTGTCGAAGGCGAGGTGGATCGGCGTGACCTTGTAGTCGGTGAGATTGATCGAGACCTGGGCCTGGCCGTAGGTGTCGATGTACCAGCCGACGGCGCGGCACTGCCTGAGCCGCCCCTCCTGGCGCAGCCTGCGCCCCTGCTCGTCCAGGACGACGCGCCCCTGCTCGTCCCTGCGCAGGCGCCCCGTCTCGCGGATCTGGAGGGCGATCCGGTGGGCCAGCTCCCGGTCGCGCGTGTCGAGGTCGACGTTGTAGGCGATCAGGAACTCGCGCGCGCCGATGACGACCGCCCCGGTCCGGGGCAGGAAGCGCGCCGGGCCGTAGTCGGGCGTCCACTCCGGGCGGGCGAGCTTCTCGGGCCAGGCCTCGTACTCGCCGGTGCGGATGTCCGCCAGACTCCTGCGTTCCGGCCGCGTGGCGGCCTGCTCGTAGAGGAAGACCGGGATCTCGAGCTCGCGGCCGACCCGCTCGCCGAGACGCCGGGCCAGCTCGACGCACTCCTCCATGGTGACGCCCGCCACGGGCACAAAGGGGCAGACGTCCGTCGCCCCCTGCCGCGGATGGGCGCCGCTGTGGCGCGTCATGTCGATCAGCTCGGCCGCCTTGCGGATCAGCCGGAAGGCCCCCTCCAGGACCGCGTCGGGCTCGCCGACGAAGGTGATCACGGTGCGGTGCGTGTCGGCTCCCGGATCGACATCCAGCAGCGTGACGCCCTCGGTCTCGGCCGCGGCTCCGGCGACCGCCTGGATCAACCTCTGGTCGCGCCCCTCGCTGATGTTGGGCACGCACTCGACAAGCTTCGCCATCCTGCCTCCTCGCCCGGCGCCGTCGGCCCCGGGCCTGCACGCGATCGAACGGCCGCGAGAGACTCCTGCGGCGGGCGATGCTAGCACGGGCGCGTCGAGCCGCTCAACGCAGCGGCCGATCGAGACGGCGCGCCCAGTCGCGCAGGAGGTCCAGTCGCGCCGGCCACTCGCCCGGCTCGTGGACATCCGTGCCCTGCGTGCGTTCGGCCTCGGGCGGGAAGAGCTCGAGCAGCAGCGCGTCCAGGCGGCCGAAGAGCTCCGCCGCCGCGTCGCGCGACCAGCCGCGCGGACCGAAGTCGTAGGGATACAGATACTCGACGCCCGCGCAGCCGAACTCCCGAGCCGCCCGCAGCAGCGTCTCCAGCCCGGGCCGTTCGTGGTAGTAGAGCGGGTGGGCCAGCAGCACGCGACCGCCCGCCTGGAGGATCAACCTTGCCGCCTCGGCGGCTTCCGGCGTGCGCACCGGCGGGGGCGCGCCCAAGCCCTCCAGCCGCGCGGTGAACTCGCGGTATCCGCCCGGGTAGATGCGCCCGGCGCTCTCGAGCGCGCGGTAGATGTGCACCTTGAGCAGGGCGAGCGATGGCCCGCAGGCCCAGGGCTCCGGGTCGGCCGGCTCGCCCGCCTCGCGCAACCGCTCGCAGTAGAAGAGGAACCGGCGGCGGCGGTCGGCCTGGACCTCGGCGAGCCGCGCACCGAGGGCCTCGTTCTCGGGGTCGAAGCCGAGCCCGAGGATCTCGATCCGCCCCCCCTCGAGCAGGCAGTCGATCTCGACCCCGGCGACGATCTCGATGCGCCCGCGCGCGGCCGCCCGCGCCCGGCCGGCACGGTGGGCGGCGATGCAGTCGTGATCCGTGATCGCCAGGCGCTCCAAACCCAGGGCGACGGCCGCCTCGACGACCTGCTCCGGCGAGGCGCAGCCGTCCGAGAGGTGCGTGTGGACGTGCCAGTCGCTGCGGACCGGCCCCGGTGGTCGCGGCTGGAGCATGACCGCCGACCGTAGCCCCCGAGGCCGGGCGCGGTCAACGACGGGCTGGCGTTGCCTCCTGGCGCCACGGCCCGTCTGGGCGCCCTGGCGCGGGGAAAGCGGGCGCGGCGGCTGGCGCGGGGAAAGCGACCGCGGCGGCTGGGCGCGGGCAAAGCGAGCGCGGCGGCTGGCGCTGCGGCTTGGCGCGGCCTGCCGTTCCGGGCGGTCTAACCGGCGACCTTGTAGACCTCGTCGCCGACGCGCGCGGGCTCGGGCACCCGGATCCCGACGGCCTGCCCCCGATCCGCCCCGGGCACCTCGACGCGATCGATCTGCATCGAGTCGACGGTCATCGTGAAGTCCGTCGTGTGCCCCTTGACCCGGATCGTATCTCCGAGGGCGAGCCCGCCGGAGGCGAGCTCGATCGCCGCGACCCCGACCTTGCCGAAGTAGTGCGTGACCGTGCCGATTCTCGTCTCCTGCGCCATGGTCCCTCCTCCCCTGTCGAAGCCGGCTTCAGGCTACACCCCGCCTCGAGAAGCGCCAGCGCCTTGTGCGTGCCCCGCGGCAGCGGGAAGTCGGCGATGCGCGCCAGGGCGGGCGGCGCGCCGATCGCCGGTGCCAGGCGTGGAGTTCCTTGGCGACGGCGTCGGGCATCTGCTCCCTCCCGCTCGAGGAGGCGGCCGGATCGGACCATACTACCCGGGCGGTCCCGGAACCGCGCGGGCGACCCCGAAACCACCCGGGCGATCCCGAAACCACCCGGGCGGTCCCGGAACCACCCGGGCGGTCCCGGAACCGCGCGGGCGATCCCGGAACCGTGCGCGCGATCCCGCGGGCGGCCGATTCGCGGGCGGTCGCGCGGGCGGCCGCGCACCGGAGAGCCGGTCGGAGGAATCGGGCGCCGGAGGGACGAGCGACGGCCGGATGTTGAAGGAGGCGGCGCGGTCGTGAGAGAATCTTGTGATGCTTTTCCGGCAACTAGATAGAGCCTTGAGGATCGGCTCCTCCCCGGCGGTCGTGGCGGCGCTCCTGATCGCCGCCGGCAGCCTGCTCCCGGGAGGATGCGCGCCGCTCCAGCGGCGGCAGGCGCCGCCGGTCATCCTGATCAGCATCGACACCTGCCGCGCCGACCATCTCGGCTGCTACGGCGCCTCCCGTCCGGCGACTCCGCATCTCGATCGCTTCGCGAGCGAGGCGCTCTGCTTCACCCAGGCGATCACGACGGTGCCGCTGACGCTGCCCGCCCACAGCTCGATCCTGACGGGCCTGAGCCCGCTGCAGCACGGCGTGCGCGACAACCTCGACCACCGGCTCGAGGACACCCACCCCGCGGTCGCCGAGATCCTCGGCGCCGCGGGCTACCAGACCGCCGCCATCGTCGGCGCCTTCGTGCTCGACTCCCGCTTCGGCCTCGCCCGGGGGTTCCAGCATTACGACGACCGGCTGGACGGCGGCCTCGGCGATCCCGGGCAGATCAACGAGCGACCCGGCGGCGAGGTCACGCGGCTCGCCCTCGAGTGGCTCGATGAAGCCCCCCGCGGCCCGTTCTTCCTCTTCGTGCACTACTTCGACCCGCACTCCCCCTACGCCCCTCCCGAGCCCTTCGCCGCGCTCTATCGGGACGACCCCTACAGCGGCGAGATCGCCCACGTGGACGCGCAGATCGGCCGCCTCTTCGCCCGGCTGCGGGAGCTCGACCTCTACGACAGAAGCCTGATCATCGTGCTCAGCGACCATGGCGAGGGGCTCGGCGAGCACGGCGAGACGGGCCACGGATACTTCATCTACCAGAGCACGATGCGCGTGCCGCTGCTGGTCAAGCCCCCCGGCCCGCCGGCGCCGCGACGGGTGGACGAGCCGGCGAGCCTGATCGACGTGGCCCCGACGATCCTCGGGCGGGCCGGGCTGGACCCGCCGCCGGAGATGGAGGGCGAGGACCTGCTCCGCCTGGCCGGCGCGGCCGGCGGCGGTCCCGGCGCGCGGACGCGGGACCTCTACTGCGAATCGCTGACGCCGACGAAGATCGGCTGCTCGCCTCTGCTGGGTCTCGTGCGCGGCTCGACCAAGTACATCCTGACGACCGACCCGGAGCTCTACGACCTCGCGCGCGATCCGGGGGAAGAGGACGACCTCGCCGGCAGGAAACACCGCCTGGCGGGCGAGATGGAGGAGACCCTGGAGTCGCTCCTGGCCGAGGCCGCCGAGTTCGGCGGCGGCGAAGACGGTCCCGGCGCCGCCTCCGATGAGGAGCGCGAGCGCCTGCGCTCCCTCGGCTACATCGGCGGCCGCGCGGTCTCGACGGACCTCGCCGTCGACGGCGATCGACCCGACCCCAAGGAGCAGATCGGCCTGCACGAGGACCTCGAGCGGCTGGTGGGACTCATGCAGGCCTCGCGCCTCGGCGAGGCGAGGGCGCTCAGCGAGGCGCTGCTCGCCGTCCATGGGGAGCTGCCCGACCTCTGGATCCTGCACGGCGACATCGCTCACGCGCAGGGACGGCTGGAGGAGGCGGCGGACGACTACCGGCGCTTCCTGGCCGCGGTCCACGCCGAGGCGGGGCCGGCGGAGGAGTCCTCGGGGGGGGGCGTCGAGCTGCTGCTCGGCCCCGATCACGCCCGCGGCCACTACAACCTGGCCAACACGCTGGCCGCCCTGGGCCGGACCGGAGAGGCGCTCGAGCACTATCGCCGGGCGATCGATGCGCGCCCGGAACACATCGAGGCGCGCTACAACCTGGCCCTGACGCTGGCGGAGGCGGGAAGGGTCGGAGAGGCGATCGACGGGCTGCGGGAGCTGCTCGCCCTGGCGCCCGACTTCGGCCCGGCCCACCTCGATCTGGCCGAGGCCCTGCGGGCCGCGGGCAGGGGGAGAGAGGCGGAGGCGCAACTGATTCATGCCATTGAGGTTCTGCCGGAGTTCGCCCCCGCCCGCCTGCGCCTGGGCGACCTTCACGCCGCCGCCGGGAATCTCCCCGGGGCCCGGGTCGAGTACGCCCATGCCTGGAGGCTGGCGCCGGAGTCCCCGGAGGCCCTCCTGAAGCTGGCCCAGGTGACCATGCAGATGGGGGACGGGGAAGAGGCCCGGGAGCTGATCGACACGGCGCGCAGGACCTTCCCGGCCCTGGCCTCGCCTCCCGACCCCTCGGGCACGGCCGCTCCCCAAGCCCCCGCCAAGGGGGCGGGTGACCGCCGCAACTCTGGCTGATGCTGGCCATCCCGCGCCAAGTGGCCCTTCCCGGGGGAAAATGCTGCGGACCGGGCGGGAACCGGCCGACCTGTGGAGTGCGGGCGGTCCCGGGGACCGCGGGCCGCGCCGGGGCGGCCGGCGCTCCGGGGCGGGGGCCGGGAGCTCCCGGGATCTGGACCGCCGGACCGTCCTTGGGCGACAACGAGAGGTATTGACAGCTCCGGCGGCGCGGTGGTACTCTTTTTACCGGCAGTCGAGGGGTGGCGCGGCCGCTGGCGCCGCCCGGCGGGTTCTCGAGATTGGCAGTCTCCGGGAATCGGCAGGCAGGCAGCGGAGCAGCGTAGTGGCAGGACGTCGGTGTTCGGTCGGCGTCCGCAAGCGTCTCGCAAAGCAACAGTACTTAGGAGGAATCCACGATGAGACTCGTTACCTTGTTGGTGCTGGTCCTGGGTCTGACGGCCTCCGCGTACGCCGTCACCCCTTCCACCGGCAACGTCTATCAGCTCGAGCAGAAGCCGATGGGCGGTGAGTATCAGAACCCGATCGAGCGCGTCCTCGGCGACACGGTCGCCGACCCGTTCATCATGGGCGCGCTGCCCTTCTCGGCCACGGGCACGACCTGCGGCTTCGCCAACGACTACGACGCCGTTTGCCCCTTCACGGGCTCGACGGCGCCTGACGTCGTCTTCAAGTACGTCGCCGGCGCGGCCGTGTCGGTCACGATCGACCTCTGCGGCTCGACCTACGACAGCAAGGTCTACGTGTTCGAGAACACGGTCGGCAACGTCATCGCCTGCAACGACGACTACTGCAGCTGGCAGTCGTTCCTGAGCAACGTGCCCTTCGCTGCCGGCAACACCTACTACATCATCGTCGACGGCTACGGCTCGAGCTGCGGCTTCTACGACCTGCAGGTCACGGCCTATCAGCCCTGCGTCGTCGAGTGCCCCGCGGGCGCGATGCCCGAGGGTGAGCCCGACTGCTACCCGAACTACCAGGACACCTACAACGGCGGCTGCAACGTCACGCCGTTCCCGGTGTTCCAGGTCCTCGAGCCCGGCTGCGGCGACATCGTCATCTGCGGCACGACGGGCGTGTTCGTCTACGGCACCTCGCTCTACCGCGACACCGACTGGTTCGAGATCAACCTGACCGCCGGCTCGAACATCTGCCTGGCGGGCGACTCCGAGGTTCCGACCTACTTCTTCATCATCGACGGCCGCTACGGCTGCGAAGGCCTCTCGATCGTGGCCTACCAGGTCGCCGGCCCCTGCAACCCGATCAGCAATCTCTGCTACTACTGCGATCCGGGCACCTGGTGGATGTGGGCCGGTCCCAACGCCTGGGACACCAGCTTCCTCTGCGGCTCGGTCTACTGGATGCAGATCTCGGGTTACGGCGGCGGCTCCTCGCCGGCCGAGAACACCACCTGGGGCACGATCAAGAACCTGTTCAACTAGTCCGTCTGGTTGAGACCAGGTCCAAAGGAGCCCCGCTTCGGCGGGGCTCCTTCCTTTTTGGCCGGGAAGCGCCTCCTCGGCCCGGGGGCGGCTCAAGCGAGCCCCCCCCATGCGCCATGGCTGTGACCGCC
>VGIY01000096.1 GCA_016867695.1 Candidatus Eiseniibacteriota bacterium
CCCGCGCGCCGGCGGGGTCAGAAGCGGCGCTCGATCAGGTAGTCGGCGAGCCCATACAGGATGCTCGCCCAGCGCGGATCGCTGGTGATGACCGGGATGATCTCCTTGCCCGCATCGACCAGCGCGCGAGCCATCCGCTCCGAGCGCTCGAGCGCGCCCGTCTCGCGCACGAGGCGACGGACTTCCTCGAGGGTCTCGCCGGTCAGTCCGGCGTTGCCGTGCGCCGACTCCAGGGAGGCGCGCGCAGCGGGCGCCGCGGCGGCGTAGGCGTGAACGATCAGCAGCGTCTTCTTGCCCTCGCGGACGTCGGAAACGACCGGCTTGCCCAGCGTCTCCTCGTCGCCGAAGAGCCCCAGGATGTCGTCCTGGATCTGGAAGGCCAGCCCCAACGGGATGGCGAAGTCCCTGAGCGCGGGCAGCACGGCCTCCGGCGCGCCGGCCAGCAGCGCCCCGAGCTGCAGCGGCAGCATGATCGTGTAGTGGGCCGTCTTGTACTCGTGGATCTGCAGGACCAGCTCCTCGGTCAGATCCGGCAGGCGCACGTCGTCCACGTCCAGGAGCTGCCCGGCCACCGTCTCGGCGGTCACGCGGCTGAGCAGGCGCACCGCCCGCAGCAGCAGCGGGTCGGGGAATCCGGACGAGAAGAGCAGCTCCTGCGCCAGCGCCTGGCCCTTGTCGCCGAAGTTGAGCGCCACGGCGCGCCCGTACTGCAGCGCCTCCTCGTCGCTGCGGAAGCGGGCGCGGGCCGCGTCGGCGAAGCGACGGTGCGCGGTCGGCCGGTTCCGCCGCAGATCGCTCTGATCGACGATGTCGTCGTGGATCAGGAAGGCGTTGTGGAGGATCTCCACGCAGGCCGCCGCGCGATCGATGCCGTCGGGCACCGGCGTGCCCGGAGAGCGGGGGCCGGCGCAGATCTCGTAGCCCAGGCGGGTCAGCCCGGCGCGGATCTTCTTGCCGTCGGCGGTCAGGAGATCGTAGGCGGCGAAGGAGGCGCGGATGATCTCCGGAAACCGATCCCACTCGCGCACCTTCTCGTCCCAGAAGCGCCGCAGCACGGGATTGACGCGCGCGGCGCTCTCGGTCAGATAGGCGCGCGCGGCGGCGATGCCCGCGGAGTGCGCTGCCCGCCCAGTCGCGCCCGAGTCCATGGCTCACTCGCTCCCCGGTTCCGGGGCGGCGCCCGGGCGCCCGCCGAATCGCCTCTCGCGCCGGGCGAACTCCCGGATGGCCTCGCGGAAGTCCTCCTCGCGCATCTCCGGCAGCAGCCTCGGGGGGAACACGAGCTCCGCGTAGGCCGCCTGCAACGGCAGGATCCCCGAGAGCCGGAGCTCCCCGGAGGTGCGGATGACCAGATCGGGATCGGGCTGGCCGGCCGTGTCCAGGCAGTCGGACAGGCGCTCCCAGGTCAGCTCCTCCGGCGGGCAGCCGCGGGCGAGGAGTCTGCCCACGGCGCGCAGCGCCTCGTCGCGACCGCCGTAGTCGAGGGCGAGGTTGAGCGCGAAGCGATCGTGCCCGCGCGTCTCCCCCTCGATCCGGGCCATCAACCCGTCCAGGCGGGGATAACGATGGGCGATGCGATCGCGACGGCCGATGTGCCGCAGGCGGATGTCCTCCCGCTCGAAGCGCCCCCGGTTGCGCCGGAGGTAGAGGGCGATCAGGTTCATGATCGCGTCGACCTCGCCGCCGCTGCGCTCCCAGTTCTCGGTCGAGAAGGCCCACACCGTGGCGACGCGAACTCCCCAGTCGCGGCAGACGCGCAGAAAGGCCTCCACCGCGCGCGCGCCCGCCAGGTGCCCCTCGGGAGTGGGCTTGCCCCGTTCGGCGGCCCAGCGTCCGTTGCCGTCGGGGATCAGCACGATGTGCCGCGGCAGCCTCTCGGGCGGCGCCGGGTCGCGAGCTGCGCCCATCCCTCCTCCTCCGGAGCGGACACCGGGCGCCGACCGCGCCGTGGTTCTGGTGGCCGGGAGATCGAACGCCGGCGAGTCTAGCGGAGGGCGCGCGCGGCGGGCAACCGTCCTCCGGGCCTCCGCCGGGCGGCTGCCGGGGTCGGGGCCCTGCCACGCAGCAGTGCGGCCCGGCCCGCGCGAGACGGACCGGGCCGAGCGAGGGGTCGGACGTTGGGCGCCGGGTGATGACGAGCCTGTGACGCCTCGAGCAGCCGGAACCCAAACTGCCGCCCCCACTCCGGCATCGACCATCCCCGATCCCAGCTCCAGCTCCGAACGGCCCCTGGCCGGCCTCCGCCAGGCGAAGCATCCGCCGGGCGCCCGCCGATCTGTACTTGTGCGCGAACAGGCCCCGGATAGACTCTCGCCGGGGTTCGTCGAGGCCGCCCCACCGTCCGGCGGCGGGCGGCCATGGCAGGGAGGTCCCGTGAGCAGGCCGAACGCGAAAGTGGCCGGCGCCTGGCTCCTCGCCCTCGCTTTCGGCCTGGGACTCGCCCGGGCGGCGGCGCAGCAGGACGAGGCGAGGGCGCGACCTGAGGAGGCGGAGCGCCTCACGATGGCCGCGGCGGAGCCCTACGCCGCCCGGGGGCTCGAGAGCGCCCCTCCCGCCGCGCCCGGGGGCGCGGGCGCGCAGGCCGCGCGCATCCTGCTCTTCCCGGCGCGCGCTGCGGTCCAGGCAGGCACCTTCCCGCTGCGCGCCATCGGGGGCGCGCTTTCCCGCAGCGGATGGCTCCAGCGCATGGCGCGCGGCTACGAGCGGGACCGCTACCTGGTGCCGGTCGCGGGGATCGACCCGCTGCCGGGGGCGAACGTCGGCCTGCGCATCGGGCATGGGAGCTTCCTCGACGCCGACGGCTGCGTCACCTACCGCCTGGCCTACGGCGGGAAGAGGGAGCAGCTCTACGCCGCCACGCTGCGCTCGCGCGACGTGGATCTCCTCCCCTATCGCGCCGGGTGGAGCTACCGCCTGACGGCCAAGTACGAGGTCATCCCGCGCAAGCACTACTTCGGCCTCGGCAACGTGAGCCGCCGCGAGGATCTCTGCTTCTACGGACGCGAGCGCTACCTCTTCCTGGGGTCTCTGCGCCACGCGATGTCGCCCTGGGCGCGCTGGGACCTCACCCTGGCCCACCAGCGGAGCCAGATCGGCGCCCCGAGCGACCTGTCCGGCGGCCAGAGATCCCTGGGCGAGGTCTTCCCCGGCGAGGCCTCCGCGCCCGGGCAGTACGTCGACCCGCAGAACATCCAGGGCGAGCTGGCCCTGCTCCTCGACCGCCGCGACCATCGCGCGAGGCCCTCGAAGGGATGGAAGGCGGAGGGCTTCTTCGGCTACGCGCGCGGCACCGGCGCCGACGGCGTGAGCTTCGTGCGCTACGGCGCCGAGGCTCAGGGCTACCTGCCGCTCGGCGGGCGCCACATCCTCGCGCTGCGCGCGGCCGGCGAGGAGGCGCGCAGCGGAGACACGGACGCCGCCGGCCGTGCCGCCCTGATCAAGTTCACCGAGCTGCCCGCCATCGGCGGGCACAGCACGCTGCGCGGCTACCTGACCGACCGCTTCTGCGACAACGCGGTCGTCTTCTGGTCGGGGGAGTACCGCTATCGACTGAGCCGCCTGGTCGAGGCGGCCTGCTTCGCCGACTTCGGCAAGGTCGCCCCGCGGCTTCTCGACTTCGACTGGACCGACCTGCATCGCTCCTTCGGCGCCGGACTGCGCATGGCGAGCGACGACGAGTTCTACTTCACGCTGCAGTGGGCGCGCAGCGACGAGGACATGGTCTTCACCGCGACGCTCGAGCCGGTGTTCGACCGGGTGGACAGGAGGGAACGGCGATGAGCCAGGGATGGGCGACTCCCCCCGCGCCGCGTCCGCCGGCCCTCGCCGCGGCCGCGCCGGCCCTCTCGGCCGTCACGCGCGCCCTCGCCGCCGCCGCCCTGGTCCTCGCCGCGGCATCACTCGTGGCGCCTGCGGGCGCCGGTTCGCCGCCGCGCTTCGACGTCGAGGCGCCTCCGGTGACCAGCGTCGACGACGGCAGGCCGATCCCGCCTCCTGCCGCCCGCGGCTGGAACGAGATCCGCGCCTTCATCGACGATCACTGGCTCTGGCCCGTGACCGACCTGCTGGGCGCGCGCGGCCGGCCGCCGGCCCAGGACGTGAACGCCCTCGACGAGGTGCCCGTCTCGGCCTGGTACGCCGGCCCGAGTGCGGGCGACGCCGCGGCGGGCACGACGGCGACCGGCCTCGAGCTGCGCGCGCCGTTGACCGTCGATGCTGCCCGCACACGGGGCGACGAGCCCTGTTTGTGGGTGCGCGACTCCGGAGGCCGCGCCTTCCTGCTGATCCTGGACGATCCGCGACGGCCGGAGCGGCAGACGGCCGCGGCGCTGATAGCCGGCCGCCTCCTGCGCGCGGCCGGCTATCACACGCCGCCCGGCGGCATCGGCGCCGTCTCCCGCGCCGATCTCGTCCTCGGAGAGGACCCGGTCGCGATCGGCGAGTTCGGCGGCGGCCGCCGCCTCGATGCCGCCGCGCTGGACCGCCTCTTCGCCGGGTCGCCGCGCCGGGTGGCGGCCTTCTCGCTGCCGGCCGGAACGCGACTGGGGGGCTTCCGCGAGCGGGGCACGCGGCCCGACGACCCGAACGATCGCATTCCCCACGAGCACCGTCGATCCCTGCGCGGCCTGGCGCCCCTCTGCGCCTGGCTCGATCACCGCCGCGTCGACGAGGCCCACACGCTCGACCTCTATCTCGACGAAGGTCGCCATGTCCGCCACTACCTGACGCAGTTGGGCCATGCGCTCGGCGCCGGGGACCCGGTCCCGCCGAGCGGCGCGGCGCGAGGGCTCTCCGGCGCGTTCCAGGCGCAGGGCTTCGACCCGCCGGCCTGGCGCACGCGACAGCCGTACGCCCCCTTCGAGGCGCTCGAGTGGGCCGACCTCTTCTGGGGCCTGCGCGTCCTGCTCGCGATCCCGGAGACGGAGATCCGCGCGGCCGTGGCGGCGGCGCGCTACGCCGACGCGGGGATCGAAGGCGAGATGGTCGGCCTGCTGCTCGAGCGCCGGGAGCGCATCGGGAGGGCGTGGCTTGGGCGCATGAACGGGGCCTTCGCCTTCCGGCTGGAGGAGCGCGCCCCGGGCCGCTGGCAGCTCGCCTGCGCGGATCTGGCCGCCAGCCACGGGCTGCGAAGCCCGGAGGACGTCTCCTTCGCCATGACGCTGCGGCTGCCCGAGACGGGCCGGGTCCTGGGGCTGCAGACGCGCGGCGGGGGCGTCCCGGCGTTCGATCTCGCCCCCTTCATGCCGCCCGTATGGGCTCACCGGCTCGATCCCCGGCGCTACGCCGTGGCCGAGATCCGCTCCTGGGACCACGCCGGCCGCGCCCTCGAGGGCCGGGCCTGCGTGCACCTCTACTTCGACCGCGAAGCGGGGCCGCGCATCGTCGGCATCGTCAGGGACTGAGCGCCCTCGGGCTCGGCCTCGATGCCGAGCACCTTCTCGAAGGCGCGGACGAGCGACGGATCGTAGCGGCTGCCCCCGCGCTCGTGCAGCAGGGCCAGCGCCTCGGCCGGCGCGTAGGCGGGCCGGTGCGGCCGCTCGTGCGTGAGCGCGTCGTAGGCGTTGGCCAGCGCCACGACTCGGGCGGCGAGCGGGATCGATTCCCCGGCCAGCCCGTCCGGCACGCCGTGGCCGTCCCAGTACTCGTGCAGATGGCCGAGCGCCTCGGCCACCTCGGGCAGCCCGGAGCTTTCGAGCAGCCGGCGGACCGCGGCGCTTCCCCGGCGCCGCAGGTCGAGGCGCTCCCCGTCGCTGAGCCGGCGGGCCTCCTCCTGAAGCTGGGCGTACTGCTCCAGCGCCCCCAGATCGTGCAGCCAGGCGACGTAGCCGACGGTCTCGCGGCGTCGCGCCGGCAGGGACAGCTCGTCGGCCAGCCGCAGGGAGAGGTCGTGGACGCGCGCCGAGTGCCCCCGCAGGTGCTCGTAGCGGCCCTCGACGACGGCGATCAGCTGCGCCGCGGTATCGACGAAGGCGCGCCGCTCGGCGGCCGAGTCCTCGGCCTCGCGAATGGCCCCCGCCGCCGCGCGCGCCAGCAGATCGAGCAGGTGCAGATCGAAGCGGTCGATCGCCTCGCCGCTCCATTTCTCGCCGCCGGCGACGACGGCGATCAGCTCGCGCTGCGGCGAGAGCACCGGCGTGACGTGCGTCAGGCCGGCGGCGGAGAGCTTGAGCAGGTCGTCGGCGGCCAGGGGATAGCCGGAGAACTCGTCCGCCCCCATCGTCCGCCCCTCGAGGCGCAGGGTCTGGCATAGGAAGTCTCCCGCGGCCAGCCGCAGCGGGCGGACGATCGCCTCCTCGATCCCCTGCCAGGCTCGGGCCCGCAGCGCGTCGCCGCCCTTGCCGTGGACGAGGACGCAGACGCGGGCCAGCTCCAGCTCGTGGCTGCAGGCAGCCACGAGCCGGGCGAGCACCGCCGCGAGATCTGGCTCCTGGCCGAGTTCCTCCACTCGGCGCAGCAACCCGCCGATGCGCGCCAGGTATCGCCCCATCTCTTCGCGCGCGCGTAGCAGCTCCTCGCCCTGGCGGCGAGCCTCCTCGCGCAGCGCCCGGTGACGAAGCTGCAGCAGGCGCAGGTCGGCGGCGCGATCGAGGATCGTGCGGATCTTGATCATCAGCTCGCGGGGCGAGAAGGGCTTGACCAGGTAGTCGTCGGCCCCGAGGCGCAGGCCCTGAATGCGGCTCTCGTTGGAGGCGGTGCCGGCGATCAGGATCACCGGCATGCGGGCGGTGCGCGATTCGGCGCGCACCGCCTCGAGCACCTGCAAGCCGCTCTTGCGCGCCAGGCGCACGCCGACGACGGCCAGGTCGGGCTGCGCCCGGTCGATCTCCTCGAGCGCCTCGACGCCGTCGGCCGCTGTGCGCACGGCGTAGCCGCGGCCGCTCAGCGTGATCTGCAGAAGCTCCAGGACTCGCTGGTCCTGATCAGCGACGAGAATGCTCTCTTTCCGCTGCCGGTCCGAACGGATCGGCAAAGAGCCAGGTGTCGTTTCGGGAGTGTCCATGATCCCCGCTGCCCTCGTCGGCGGCGCCCGCGCCGGGCGCGCGCAGCCAGCGGACGACGCGCTCGACCTCGGCCCGCTCGAAGGGCCGGGGCAGGACCGCCTTGGCCGGCGACGGTTCGCCGGCGGGGGGGACGCTCAACTCGCCGCCGACGGTGAGGAGCACGAGCGGGATCCCCCCGGTGGCCGCCGGGCGCGACGCCCAGTCGTCCTGCAGGCTCTCGTCCAGGAAGAGAGCCGCTACCCCCTTCAGATCGGCGGGCAGCAGGGGATCGTCCAGGTCTCGCGCCTCCAAAACCTCGTAGCCCAGCTCGCAGAGGTGGCGCATGAGGAACCGCCGGGCCAGGGCCGACGGGGAGATGATGCCGACCTGGTCGGGAACCGCCGGGGCCGCCGGCGGAGGGGCAGGGGACTGGTCCGGCACCGGTTCCGGGCCGGCGCCCGGGGCCCGGACCGGGGCGGCCACCGGCGGCTCGCCCGCGTGTACGGGCGCCCGGCGCTTCACGGGAAAGGGTAGCGCCACGGCCGGGGGCCGCGGCGCTACCGCCTCGATCTCCTCGGGCTCGGGGGGGGCGGCTTCGGCACCGGGAGGCGGCGGCGCTCCCGGTGCCGCCGCGGCCGCCGGAGGCGCCGGCGCCGCTTCCGGGGACGGGGACGGCAGCCCGGAGGGCGGAACCGGCGGCCGGCCGACCGGCGGAGCGGCCGCCGGCATCTGGACGGACTGCCCCGCGGGGAAGCGAGCGATCAGCTCCTCGGGCCTGAAGAACCGCTGCACGCTCTCGCCCCGGCGAGCAAGCTCGTTCCAGGTCCACAGCCCCAGCACTCTCCCGAGGCTGAGCTCGCTGCGCGCCTGTCTGTCCACGATGCGCACGCCGAGCAGGGCCCCATCCTCGGCGAGGTCCGCTGCGGCGACCCAGGACCAGGGGAAGGCCACGGGTCCGGGTGGGCTCTCGCAGACCATGAGGAGCTCCTCGCGGGCGGCGATCCCGTCCGGATCCGGTGGTGAGGGGGATGACCCCGTGCTTCCGGGTCCTCCGGGCTCGGCCGGCTGCTCCCGCCCCGGGCCGCCCGGACCGGCGCCGGGCAACGAAGCCGCCTGCTCGCCGGTCGTCCGCCCACTCCCCGAAGAGGGTTCCTGGCGGACCAACTCGCTCGTCTCGCGCAGCAGATCGCCCAGGATGCCCAGGATGCGGGCCATCTGCTGGGGGCCGCCCTCATGCCTCTGCGTCACGGTTCTCTCCTTCGTCCGCGTCCCTCGCCGGCCTTCCGGCGCCGGCGCCGTCGAGGCCCGCGCTGCGCGCGCCGCCCGGGCAGGTCTCCACCTCGGCGACCCGCACGAGCAGGGAGCGCAGCCGCTCCCCCAACGGTTCCCAGGCCCGCTGCAGGCGCGCCGCTTCCCTGGACAACGCCCCCAGCTCCTGCCCGGCGTCGGCCGCCGAACGGGCGATCCGCTCGAGCCCTCCGGCGAGCCTCTGGCTGGTCGCCCGGCTCGCCGCGCCCTCCTCGGAAGCCGACGCGGCGAGCATCGCCAGGCTCTCCTCGACCCAGACCGCCCACTCGCGCATGCGGGAAAGCCGGCGCTCGGGCGGCAGGCCGGCGACGGCGGGACCCGCTCCCGCCCTGGCGGCATCCGCCCTCTCGATCGC
>VGIY01000097.1 GCA_016867695.1 Candidatus Eiseniibacteriota bacterium
GCAGGCCGCTCCCCCGCCACAGCGCCCATCCCACCGCCATGATCAGGAGTCCACCGTACGCGGGGTGGCGCGTACGCGCGTAGAGGCCGGTCTGCACAAACGTGCCCCTGGGGCGCGGTCGGGGCAGGATGGTCAGGCTGGGGCCGAGTTCATACAGAGCGCGCAGGCCCAGCCATCCTCCCGCGATGACCAGCGGCACACCGAGCGCCACCCAGAGCGCACGAGACGGCCCGGTCCAGCGCCACGCGGGCGGCGCCAGCGCCACCGCGGCCATCAGAATCAGCTGTCCAACCACCAGCCACTCGCCGCGTGTGCCCTTCCACCAGGGCGGGCGGCCGCTCATGGTGTGCCTCCCAGCACCCGGCGGCGATGCGCCGAGGACAGGTTCTCGCACGCATAGCGCAGCACCAGCCGCGTGGTCCGGTCGCGGTTCGCCACCAGGTAAGCCACGACCTCGCCGGCCTTCTTCTTCGTCGCTTCCTTCAGCAACCATCCGACCCCTTTCTGTACCATTAGGTCGGCATCGCCGAGCAGCCGGTCTGCCATGCCGAGGATCTCGGGCAGGCGCTCGCCGGTACGCGCCAGAGGGATCAGGCTGACCGCGGCGGCCCGGCGGCGCCACCGATGGCGGCTGCGCGCCCAGGGGACGAGCCGACGGATCAATGCCGGGTGCTCGCGGACCAGCGGCCCGATGATCTGGCCGCACAGCGAGTCGCAACTCGCCCAGTCGTTGAGGAAGCCGACCCATCGGTCGAAGGTGCCGAAGTGCGCCGGGGTCAGGTGGCGGCCGAATCGCTGTAGGATGCGGACCGCGAGCGCTGCTTCGTCCATGTTGCCCGAGCGATGGAGGCCGCCGGCTGTCCGCAGCGCCGCCGGCAGCCCGCCGCGCGTGGTGGGCCGCGAGCCGGCCCGGAGCGCCGCCACGGCGTCGCGGGCGAACCCGTCGAGCAGCGCCCGGTGCACGCCGTAGGTCTTGACCCCGTCCACGAAGTAACGCCGGGCCCCGGCGGCGTTGATGGGGTCGGCGTGGGCGCGGAGCAGGGCGCGCAGCGATGTGACAGAGACTTCCATAGAGTGGAGTGTTCGAGGTCCGCCCGTGGATTCCGCCCGGCCCCCCCGTTCCCCAGAGGGAGGCGCTGCTCCGGGTCGAACCCGCCAGTGAGGATTACCAGACGCAGTGCTCGGGAGGATGGGCGTGAAGCGCGGTCGTGTCATCGTTCTCGTCGTCGCAGGCATCGCCGTCGCCGGCGTGCTCCACCAGATCAGCGCGCCCTGGCGGGCGACCGCCGTGGAGGTCACGCCGGTTGAGCGTGGGGCGCTCTCCGACTCCCTGGCCGTCACCGGGACGGTCGAGGCGCGGACCGTGACGGTATCGCCGAAGGTGCCGGGGCGGGTGCGGGCCGTACACGCGGCGAGCGGCGACGAGGTACCCGCTGGGCGGATCCTGATCGAGCTGGACAACGAGGAGATGGCGGCGCGCCTGGACGAGGCTACGGCGGCCGTATCAGCGGCCCGGGCCCGTCAGGCCCAGGCCGCCGCAGCTCTGGAGGTGCAGCGTGCCACGGCGTCGGCCCGGCTGGCGCAGGCCGAGGCCGAGTTGGCTGCTGCGCGGGCGCAGCGTGACAAGGCCCGCGCCGGTGCACGGCCGCAGGAACGGCAGCAGGCCGCGGCCCGGGTGGCGCAGGCGAAGGTGGCGCTTGACCAGGCCCGGCGTGAGCACCAGCGCATGCGCGATCTGGTAGCCCGAGGCGCGCTGCCGCAGAGCGCGCTCGATGCCGCCCGTGCCGCCGAGGAGACCGCGCAGTCCCAGTACGATGCAGCGCTTCAGGCGCAGAGCCTGATTGAGGCCGGCGCCCAGCCCGAGGACATCGCCACCGCCGAGGCGCGGGTGCGCCAGGCCGAAGCCCTGGTCGCCGCGGCCCGCGCCGCGGCCGCAGAGGAGCGCGTCCGCGCGGCCGATCTCGCCACCGCCCGCGCCGCCGTGGGGCAGGCCGAGGCAGCGCTGCGCGCCGCGCGGGCGCAACTGGCGGCCACGACGATCGCGGCGCCCATCGCAGGCACGGTCGTCCGCAAGAACGTCGAGGTCGGGGAACTGGTCACGCCCGGGACCGCGCTGCTCACGCTCGCCGACCTGCGCGAGGTCTGGGTGACCGTGGACCTGGCCGCCGGCGACGTCGCCAAGGTCCGGCAGGGGCAGGATCTGGAGGTGCGCTCCGATGCCTATCCCGGCCGCGTCTTCCCGGCGAAGATCACGGAGCTGTCGCGGGTGGCCGATCCCAGGTTCGGTGTCGGGCAGGCCTGGTCCATCCGCGCGAAGGTCGCTCCTACCGACCCTGACCGGCTGCTGCGGCCCGGGGTGCAGGTGGACATTGAGGGGACGGGCGTCGTCGCGGCCAATGCACTCCTGGTGCCGGCGACGGCCATCGTGACCCGCCTCGAGCGGACTGGGGTGTTCGTTGTTGCCGGAGGGATCGCCCGGTTCCGGCCGGTCGAGATCGGCGTGCGTACGTCGAAGCGAGTGCAGGTGCTCGGCGGGGTGAAGATGGGCGATCGGGTGGTCGCGGCTCCTGCGGAGGGTCTTCGGGACGGGATGCGGGTGAGAACAAGGTAGTTCGGGCGGGGCGGTCGGCGATCCGGCACGCGGCGGATTAGGCAGGTCTGCCTATCACAGCGGCCGGTATGCGTTGCGGTTCGCGGTACATAATGAAGCCGGAGGGAATTGGGAGCACTAGTGAGTAGCCCTCAACAGGTACTAGGTTGCGGCGAACGCTATGGTGGCGGGGTTAGGTAGTTCGGCCTAGTTCTCGTTTTCGGGCTTACGGGTACGCGCTCTCATGATCATCGGAAGAGAATCACCATTTCGGCGCCTCCGTGCGGATTTGCAGCCGGATCAAGCAGCTTTCCTCGACGGCGTTCGTATCGCCGCCGAGATGCTCGACGTTGCCTATGGCCGCCTGTCGGAACTGCTGTGGGCAGCGACCCAATCATTCGATGACAAGGATCTTGCTGTGCCCACAGCACCCATTCTGCTGGATGCCTGGGCGATCGTAGATGCGGTACATCGCTTGCGGCTGTTGCTCGATCACACGCCTGGATTGAAGAAGAGCGATTCGAGCTATAAACTCTTCATTCGAAAGACCAAGGCTGCGACTCAATTCCGCGGCACCATCCAGCACTTGAATGAATGGCTTCAGAACATGGCCGCTAATGGCTGGCCCGTTTGGGGGACAATTGCGTGGGTCGCTGTCGCCGACCCGCAAACACGGATCCTCCACTCATGCGTACTTGTCTCGGGTCGTGTGCAACCTGGTACGCGGGACATGATCAACCCCGCTGGGAAGACGGTCGTCCGCCATGTTGACCATGTAACACTCCATTGCAGGGATCAAGAGATCTGCCTTACGGACATGCGAAACGAGGTGGAGACAATCGTACGTGCCATTGAGCCGTCGCTGGCGGAGCATACGGAGAACCACCCAACGCTCGCTGCAGATATCTTTGTTCGGGTGACATTGAGGCCCCGATGAATGGCCGCTAACCACCCGCCGCAGTTGACCTGCACGCGGGCATGGCTGATGATTCACTTGTCGAGGGTGTTGCTCCCCGCCCGCGGCAGGCAACAGAGCGAGGATCTGTTAGAGCGAACGCCACCAGTCGAGGGGGACTAGTGTCGGAAGAGGCAGACTACTCGGCCGAAGAGGCGGAACTCCAGGCAGCCATCGAGGCGGTGCTTGCCTCATCCAGCCGCAAGAAGTTGGTCATTGCCGGACCCGGTACCGGGAAGACGACACTGTTCAAGCGGCTGCTCGAGTTGTCCCCGGGAGGTCGTGACGAGCGAATCGTCCTCACCTTCATCAACACCCTGAAAGACGACCTCGAGGACGACCTCGGTGAGATGGCTCAGGTCTACACCCTGCACTCGTACTGTCTGGGCTTGCTCTATCGGCATCCTGCGCTCAGGGGACCGCTGTCGGAGGACTTCACGTGTCGCCCGGGGCTTGCAGGCCTGATCGCAGATGACTACAAGTTCATCCATGGTGAGGACGCGCCCCGCTTCGTGGGCAAGATGCGCGCACTGGCTGATGACGACGACATGCGGTTCTACCTGGAGCGAGGGGTGTACTACGCCGCCGCCGACTTCGATGACGCGGTCTACAGAGCGTATCAGGGGCTCAAGGCCGGCCACGTCCCTGTCGATTCGTTTCAGCTCGTTCTGATTGACGAGTACCAGGATTTCAACGCTATGGAGGCAGGGGTGATCGATGCCCTCGCGGAGACTAGCCCGATTGTGATTGCCGGCGATGACGACCAGGCGTTGTACAGCCAGCTACGCGATGCGAGCTGGGATCACATCCGACTTCTGAACGACGCGGGCGACTACGAGGTTCACAAGCTTCCATTCTGCATGCGCTGTCCCAAGGTGGTGGTCGATGCCGTCAATGACATCATCACACGGGCCAATGAACTTGACCGGCTTGCTGGCCGCATCGACAAACCGTACAAGCACTTCCCGCCGGTGAAGGGCTCTGACAGCGCGAAGTACCCACGCATCGACGAAGTCGAGACAACGGTGCAGCGGCAGACCGCAAACTACATGGGACAATACATCGCTCAGGCAATCGGTCAGATTCCAGATGACGAGATCCAGGAGTCGCTCAACGGAGGCTACCCAACGGCGCTCGTGATCGTCGCCCAGCCCTACCGGGATCAGATAGTCCGGTACTTGGAGGATGCGGGGTATGAGGTGGACACGAAGCGCGACTCAGAAGGTAGGCTGACTCGTGAAACGGGTCTCGCGATTCTGAAGTCGAATGCCGAGTCCAACCTTGGATGGCGAATCATCCTTGCAGCCGACAGGCCCGCGTTTCTGGGCGACGCCGTCCGCGCGACGGCGGATAACCTGACGTTGCTCGCGGACTCAGTTCCCGTTGACTATCGCAAGCACGTCCTTGCGGAAGCTGAAGCGTACGAGTTGCCTCAGCAAACGGAGGGGGCGGCGCCGCAGGGCGAGGGGGAGCTTCGGCCCAGCATCAAGGTCACCTCGTTCGAAGGGGCTAAAGGCCTCTCGGCCCAGCACGTGTACATGGTCGGGCTGCATGACGGCGAGTTGCCCCACGATCCCCAGTCGATCAAGGATCTCGAGATCTGCAAGTTCATCGTCGGACTGACTCGCACGCGCAAGAAGTGCACGCTGATTCACACCCGCAACTTCGCGGGCGGCTGGAAGGTCGCGTCTTGCTTCCTCGACTGGATTGACCCCACGCGCCTTGCGCATCTCAGGGTTGATGCTGACTACTGGAGGCAGCGAGCTGCAGATGACGCCCCAGGGCGAGGGGGCGTCGCTCTAACCCGGGGATCGAGCCGACTCGCTTCGCTCGCAGCTGAAGCGCAGAACATTAGACGGCCCACCCACTGGCAGTGGAGCGAGTACAAACGTTCGTAAGGAGCCGAACCCGTGAACCATGGCGAGATCGTCAGCTTCATCTGGGGCGTCGCGGACCTGATCCGCGACACGTTCAAGCGCGGCAAGTACCAGGACGTCATCCTGCCGCTGACGGTCCTGCGGCGGCTCGACTGCGTGCTGGCACCCACCAAGGCGAAGGTGCTGGGGACGCAGGCTAGGTTCAAGGGGAAGCTCGATGACCCTGGTGCCCAGCTCCGCAAGGCCTCGGGCTTCGCCTTCTACAACACGTCCCGCTACGATTTCGAGAAGCTCCTCGCCGACGCCCCGCACGTGTCCACGAACCTGCGTAACTACATCGCGGGGTTCAGCCCGAACATGCGCGAGGTGCTGGAGAAGTTCGACTTCGACAACACCATCAGCAAGCTGGACGAGGCGGGGCTGCTGTTCCAGGTGCTCGAGCGCTTCAAGAACGTCGACCTGCATCCCGATGGAATCGACAACCCGACCATGGGGACGATCTTCGAGGAGCTGATCCGCAAGTTCAACGAGGCGCTGGACGAGAATCCTGGCGAGCACTTCACGCCGCGCGACGTGGTGCACCTGATGGTGGACCTCATGCTCGCCGGCGACGAAACCGGCATCCGCAAGAAGGGCGCCGGCCGCTCCGTCTACGATCCCTGCTGTGGCTCGGGCGGGATGCTTATGATCACGAAGGAGCACATCACGGTCGGAGTTCGCCGGAACGGCGAGGTCATCCGGCCACCGATCAATCCGGAGGCCGACATCCACCTCTTTGGCCAGGAAGTGAACCCCGAGACGTGGGCGGTGTCGAAGTCGGATCTCTTCATGAAGGACCCGTCCGGCCGGGACGCCGACAATATCGCGTTCGGGAGCACCCTATCGAACGACCGCCTGGCTCGCCGCGCATTCGACTACCTGATCGCGAACCCGCCGTACGGCAAGGACTGGAAGCGCGACGAGGAGGCCGTCCGCGCCGAGCACGAGCGCGGCGCCGCCGGTCGGTTCGCCCCCGGACTCCCGCGTATCAGCGACGGCCAGATCCTCTTCCTGCTCCACATGCTGGCGCATCGGAAGGAGTCCAAGGACGGCGGATCGCGCGTGGCGATCATCATGAACGGCTCACCGCTGTTCACGGGCGATGCCGGGAGCGGCGAGAGCGAGATCCGCCGCTGGATCCTCGAGAACGACTGGCTTGAGGCGCTGATCGCGCTTCCCGAGCAGCTCTTTTACAACACCGGCATCGCTACCTATGTCTGGGTGCTCACGAACCGTAAGGCACCGGAACGCAAGGGCAAGGTCCAGCTCATCGACGCCACGTCGTTCTGGGTACCGATGCGCAAGAGCCTCGGGGACAAGCGCCGCGAGATTCCGATGGAGAAGGCCGGCGAGATCCTCCGCCTGCTGCGCGACTTCAAGGAGGGCGAACACGTCAAGATCTTCCCTACTACCCACTTCGGCTTCCGAAAGATCACCGTCGAGCGCCCGCTCAAGCTCAACTTCCAGGCGGCGCCTGAGCGCATCGCCCGGATCGAAGAGGGGAAGGCCTTTCAGAACCTCGCACGATCCAAGAAGAAGGGGGCGGCGGGAGTCAAGGAACAGGCCGAGGGCCGGGCGCAGCAGGAGGCGATCGGTAGATTTCTCCGGACGCTTCCCGGCACCCTCTTCAAGGACCGGGGCGAGTTCGAGATCGTGCTCGACGCCGCCGTCAAGAAGAGCGGCCTCAAGCTGCCGGCCCCGGCCAGGAAGGCGGTCCTCTCGGCCCTCTCCGCCCGCGACGAGACCGCCGCCATCTGCCGCGATAAGGACGGCAACCCCGAGCCCGACCCCGAGCTGCGCGACACCGAGAGCGTCCCGCTGTCCGAGAGCGTCGAGGCCTTCTTCGAGCGCGAGGTGAAGCCCCACGTCCCCGACGCCTGGATCGACGCCTCCAAGCGCGACGAGAAAGACGGCCAGGTGGGCATCGTCGGCTACGAGATCAACTTCAACCGCTACTTCTACAAGTACACGCCGCCGCGCCCGCTCGAGGAGATCGAGAGCGACATCCGGGGGATCGAGCAGGACATCCTGAGCATGCTGGCCGAGGTGACGGGTGGAGAATAATCCGCCCATAACAAAACGTCGGGGATTGCGCACATATACCGACGTTATGTATGCTGTTCGTTGAGATGGCTTCCTCCCCAGACCACCACATCCTCACCCTTGTCAAGCGGCTGGGCGTTGTGCGTCCGGCGGACTTCGAGGCCCGCGGCATCCCGCGAGCGCGAATCTACCGGCTCGTCGCGAAGGGCCTCCTCAAGCGCCGGGCCCGCGGAGTCTACGTCGCCAGCGATCATCCCTACACGGCCGAGCATGCGCTCGCGCAGGTCGCGAAGCGCGTCCCGAACGGGGTGGTCTGCCTGCTGACGGCGCTGCGCTTCCACGAGCTCACGACCCAGCTCCCACCCGAGGTCTGGATCGCCCTCCCCGAGAAGGCCCGGCGCCCGCGGCTCGACGATCCGCGCCTGCGCGTCACCCGCTTCTCCGGGGCGGCGCTCACCGCGGGGATTGAGACGCACAGGATCGAGGGCGTCGACGTTCGTATCTACTCGGCCTCCAAGACGGTGGCGGACTGCTTCAAGTACCGCAACAAGATCGGCATCGACGTGGCGGTCGAAGCGCTCAAGGATTTCACCCACCGTCATCGCAGCGGCGCCGGGGATCTCGCCCGATTCGCCAGGATCTGCCGGGTGAGCCGGGTGATGCGGCCCTATCTGGACGCGGTATCGTGAGCCCCATGCGGACTCGCAACCTTCCAGCATCCGTTCTGGCCCGCCTTCTGGAACGAGCCAGGCGAACGGGCGACGACTATCAGGTGCTTCTCACCGCCTTTGTCTGCGAGCGGTTTCTCTACCGGCTCGGGGTCTCGAGCGTCCGCAGCCGCTTCGTGCTCAAAGGGGCGATGCTCCTGCGCGTGTGGTCCGACCAGCCCTATCGAGCGACGCGGGACCTCGACCTGCTGCGGCAAGGGGATGGCTCTACGGAGGCGATCCGAGCGGATGTCGAGGCAGTATGCGCGACCGAAGTCGAACCGGACGGACTCGCCTTCGAGCCCGCCTCGCTCCGACTCGAGGCAATTCGCCCCGAGGACGAGTACGCCGGGACGCGCGTCACGCTGCTTGCCCGGTGTGGCAGCGCCCGGGTGACGCTCCAGATCGATCTCGGCGTCGGGACCCTGT